>JANYAN010000423.1 GCA_025361305.1 Burkholderiales bacterium | reverse complement strand
GCAGGCCGCGCTCGTGGCCACCGCCATGCATCTGCGCCTCTAGCCGCACGCGCGGCTTGCGGCGCACATACAGCGCGCCAATGCCCTTGGGGCCATAGGTCTTGTGGGAAGCCAGGCTCATCAGGTCCACGGGCAGTGCTTTCACGTCGATCTCGACCTTGCCGGTCGCCTGCGCCGCATCGACGTGGAACACGATGCCCTTTTCGCGGCAGATCGCCCCGATGGCTGTAATGTCCTGGATGACGCCGATCTCGTTGTTGACGAACATCACGCTGATCAGGATCGTGTCAGGCCGGATGGCCGCCTTCAGGGCGTCCAGGTCGAGCATCCCGTCTTCCTGCACGTCCATGTAGGTGACTTGGAAACCCTGGCGCTCGAGTTCGCGCATGGTGTCCAGCACCGCCTTGTGCTCGGTCTTGACCGTGATCAGGTGCTTGCCCTTGGACTTGTAGAACATGGCCGCGCCCTTGAGCGCGAGGTTGTCCGATTCGGTGGCGCCGGACGTCCAGACAATTTCACGCGGATCCGCGCCTATCAGGTCGGCCACCTGGCCCCGCGCCTTTTCAACGGCCGCTTCGGCTTCCCAGCCCCAGGCATGGCTGCGTGACGCCGGGTTGCCGAAGTGCTCGCGCAACCAGGGAATCATCGCGTCGACAACGCGCGGGTCCACGGGCGTCGTCGCGCCGTAATCCATATAAATCGGGAAATGCGGTGTCATGTCCATGGTTGGCTTCTGATGCAGCTGGCGAGGGTCTGTTCAGGACTTGGAGAAGACCGCCCCGCCCAGGGCAAAGACCGAATTGGGAGCGTTGACCCGAATCGGCTTGACCACCGGCTGGCTGGAAATGGCCCGCTTGATGGCCGGCTTGTCTTCGATCAGGATGCCCTTGGCCAGCTGTTCGTCGACCAGCTTCTGCAGCGTAACGGAATCCAGGAATTCGACCATCCGCTGGTTCAGCGACGCCCAGAGTTCGTGCGTCATGCAGCGGCCACCGTCGCCCGTGCAGTTTTCCTTGCCACCGCACTGGGTGGCATCGATGGGCTCATCCACCGAGACGATGATATCGGCCACCGTGATCTCGGTGGCCTTGCGGCCCAGCGTATAGCCACCGCCCGGCCCACGGGTGGACTCGACCAGTTCATGACGGCGCAGCTTGCCAAACAGCTGTTCGAGGTAGGACAGCGAGATCTGCTGACGCTGGCTGATTGCCGCCAGCGTGACGGGGCCATTGTTCTGGCGCAGGGCCAGATCGATCATGGCAGTGACCGCAAAGCGGCCTTTGGTTGTGAGACGCATCGAAAGCTCCTTAATGCTCGGCTCAGCCTTGAAAAACCCTTGGGCGATTCGCCCGAGGCCCGTCTCCGCCCGTATTCCCGGCACCCCGCCGGCCCTCGGCAACACCGCGAGGCATTGACTTCATCCACTCTTTATTGGTTATGTTGAGTATTTCGCTCAAGTATAGCAGAAGCCCCGACCGCGCGCAGGGGTAACTACGACGGCTCACACCTTTTGTTGCAGCGCAAGATAGACGTGCCGGAGCAGCCCGCTGCCGGCCAGTTCCACATCGTCCAGCACCGCATCGAAGGCTTCGGCGGGGCCATAGTAGGGGTCGACCACCTCCGCACGACAACCGGCGGGTGCGAATGCCATCAGCCGCTGGATCTTGTGCAGGTGATCCGGCCGGCAACCCTGGCGCAATGCCCTCAGGTTCTGCCAGTCCATCGCCAGGATCAGGTCGAAGCGATCGAAATCAGCGGCACTTACCTGCCGCGCCCGCAGGCCAGACAGGTCGTAGCCCCGGCGCAGGGCGTGTTCGCAGCTGCGCGCATCGGGTGGCGCGCCAATGTGGTAGTCCAGCGTGCCGGCCGAATCGACGTGCACGTGGCGCTGCAGCCCGGCCTGCACAACAAGGTGGCGAAACACCCCTTCGGCCGTAGGGCTGCGGCAGATATTGCCCATGCAAACCATCAGCACGAAAAAGCGCGCTGGCATCGGCCTGCCCTAGCCCTGCCCGGCCGGCAGCGGCACGATGTTGTCGTGCACCACCGCACCGAACGCCTGCTCCTTGAGCAGCGCAAGCTGGTCTCGCACCCGTGCAGCCTTCTCGAATTCCAGATTGCGCGCGTGCTCGAGCATCTGTTTTTCCAGCCGTTTGATTTCGCGTGCCACGTCTTTCTCTGACATGTCCTGGGTCATGGCACGCGCGAGCTCCTGCTTTTCCATCTCCTTGCTGGCCTTTTCGCTGTAGACGCCATCGATCAGGTCGCGCACCTGCTTGACGATGCTGCGCGGGGTGATGCCATGCAGTTCATTGTGAGTAACCTGCCGGGTCCGGCGCCGCTCGGTTTCGCCAATGGCTTTCTTCATCGACTCGGTCATCTGGTCGGCGTAAAGAATCGCCCTCCCGTTGATGTGGCGCGCGGCCCGGCCAATGGTCTGGATCAGTGAGCGCTCGGAGCGCAGGAATCCTTCCTTGTCGGCGTCCAGGATGGCCACCAGCGAGACCTCAGGGATATCCAGGCCCTCGCGCAGCAGGTTGATGCCCACCAGTACGTCGAAGGTGCCAAGCCGAAGGTCGCGCAGGATTTCGACTCGCTCGACCGTGTCGACGTCGCTGTGCAAGTAGCGCACCCGCACGCCGTTGTCAGCCAGGTAGTCGGTCAGCTGCTCGGCCATGCGCTTGGTCAGCGTCGTGATCAGCACCCTTTCGTTGTTCCCGACACGGATGCGAATTTCCTGCAGCACGTCGTCAACCTGGTGCGTGGCCGGACGCACTTCGACCTGGGGATCGACCAGACCGGTGGGGCGCACCAGTTGCTCGACCACCTGCCCGGCGTGCGTGTTCTCATAGGCCGCCGGCGTTGCGGAAACGAAAACCACCTGGCGCATCCGGGTTTCGAATTCCTCGAACTTCAGCGGCCGGTTGTCCAGCGCCGACGGCAGGCGAAAACCGTATTCGACCAGCGTGGTCTTGCGTGCGCGGTCGCCGTTGTACATGGCGCCGAGCTGGCCGATCATCTGGTGGCTTTCGTCCAGGAACATCAGCGCATCGCGCGGCAGGTAATCGGTCAGGGTGCTGGGCGGATCGCCCGGGGCTGCGCCGGACAGATGGCGCGAGTAGTTCTCGATGCCCTTGCAATGCCCGACTTCGCTGAGCATTTCCAGGTCGAAGCGGGTGCGCTGCTCCAGCCGCTGGGCCTCGACCAGCTTGCCCATGCCCAACAGTTCCTTGAGGCGCTGGGCCAGTTCGACCTTGATCGATTCCACCGCCGTCAGCACCTTGTCGCGAGGCGTGACATAGTGGCTCGACGGGTAGACGGTGAAGCGCGGCACCTTTTGCCGGATGCGACCGGTGAGCGGATCGAACAGCTGTAGCGACTCGATTTCGTCGTCGAACAGCTCGACGCGGATCGCCAGCTCGGAGTGCTCGGCCGGGAAGATGTCGATCGTGTCGCCGCGGACACGGAAGGTGCCGCGCGAAAAGTCCTGCTCGTTGCGGTCGTATTGCATGCGAATGAGCTGCGAAATGATGTCGCGCTGGCCGATCTTGTCGCCCACCCGGGTGATGAAGCGCATCTGGGTGTAGTCCTCTGGTGCG
>JANYAN010000419.1 GCA_025361305.1 Burkholderiales bacterium | reverse complement strand
TCGGAACCCCCGCATCACCCTGCTTAAGAACGGCAACAATCTGTGACTCGCTGAACTTTGACTTCTTCATGGGAACCCCTGGCGGAAAGATGCCAGAAAGTTCTACCTTTGGGTTGTCCATCAGACGGGGGAGCTTACGTGTGAAGCGAACGAACATCGATGACACGATTATTGACCGCGCCAATCTTTCATGGCGACTTGATCAGACCTTCCCTAGTGTCCCAAATCGTCTGGTTAGGTGGACCAAGGGAGCCGTAATACGAAAAGAAGCCCGCCTTGCAGTCAAATGCGGTCACTTTCGATATCTGAAAATCCCAGGAATATTGAACATTCGATGGACAATTGGCTGTAATGGGCAGGTCACGACCTGAACTGTATCCGGCAATGCCAGTAGCTGGGTTGCTTGCTAAGGGACCTACAATTCTGACGGGCCCATATGCACCTTGCAGGACTGGCGGCGTATTAGAACAGTTGCTGTAACCCTGAATAAGCCACTGATACAACATGGTTACTGCGCTTGCCTCGTCCGCGCATATGTCTGGACTATACCAAAGAGTATACGGAGCTGATGCCGGTGAGCAGGGGGCTGGTTGTGTATTAAAACTAAAACTATTGGCAGAATACGCATCCGGATAGGTTTTTGCGACTGGCTGCGGGTCAACCTTGTAATAGATGATCGTTACAGGGTTTGAGGGGCTGGCTCCGGGGTAGTCCTTCGAGACATCAGTACGCGACGGGCGATACAACTTGCCGTAGTACGACGATGCCGCTCTCATTGCGCCTTCGGCTTGCGAAAGCGATGGATAGCAAATGGGGTTTTGACCGGCGATGTTTGTGCAGTAGTCCAAGGTTGGAACGTACTGACCCCCACCGCTACCTCCACTCCCGCCCCCGCCGCTGGCGCCATAGGCAATGGTCGGAAGGCCGACCATGAGAATCAGCGCACAGATCATGTGAGCCGCGCGGCGCAGCCACGCCCGAGTCATTCGAAGTGCGCTCAATGGAATATGGGCAGGTGCAGAACAGCGCCATTCATGCGCTTGCGCCAAGCTTGGGTAGACGACTGCGACCATCGCACGTACGATCTTCCGAACCATTTCATTCCACCTTGTCGTTTATCCGCATCTTCGAGATAGCGGCGCATGCACTCCCACGTCGTGCCAGTCAGGCCCGACGCCGAAGGAGTTGACGAATTGCGCTGCTGCCCCGTTCTTAGTTAGTGATCACTTCGCGATGAATTGCATCGCTAGGCGATAGTGTGACGCATTGCCGGAAACGGTGTCGGACATGAAGACACCACCCGGCAAGTTTGATGTTGAATGGCGATCAGCAGATGATCTGTTGAGTCGCACCGCACGGTGCTTTTCTGCTCGATGCAGATCGATACACACCACTTCTGTAGAATGTTGGCCACGGGGTGAATAGCGTTCACCTGGTCGGCTTCGTCACTTGAGATGCGGCACCACTCAATGCGTTCTTGCCGATCGTTCTCATCATTGCTGTCAGGGGAACACCATGAATCTCGCCGCCCGCATTCGCCATGCACGCACGCATGTTGGCATGAGCCAGGCCGTGCTCGCGCGTCAGCTCGGTGTCCATCGCAGTTGCATCGGGCACTGGGAGGGCGTGAGCAAGTCCAATCCAAGGCACGATCGCCTGGCCGAAGTTGCACGACTGTGTGTCGTCAGCTACGAATGGCTGGCAACCGGACGCGGTGGGATGAAGCTCGCGCACGATCCGGCGCATGACATTCCCGCCGCTTTCGGCAAGATCGTGAACGACCCACAAGCCATCCGACTTTTGCGCGCTTGGGATGCCCTGTCCTTGCGCTCTCGAATGGCGCTTCTGGAGATCGCGGAGGAATTGGCTTCGCAGCGCCGACCAAAACGCGCTCACACCGATGCGGTGATCAAGCTCCATGCGGGTTACTTCGACAAGGAAACGGGGCTGCCGCGGTAGGTTTTTCCTATCACCAACACATACGCGCCGGCGAGCATGACCGTTGGAACTTGCACTTGAACGAGGCTGACTGCCACGCGCTGATTGGCTACCCGAAAGCTGCCGGTCGCGGCCGGTAATTCAGGGTCGAAAGCGGTCGTTCGAACGGCATCTTCCGGTACGTATCTTTCGCTTCGCAATTCGCAAGCTTACGGAAGGTCCTCAACACCAAGTTCATCCAGCGCTGCCTGCATCGAACGGCG
>JANYAN010000333.1 GCA_025361305.1 Burkholderiales bacterium | reverse complement strand
GTGATCTCCAGCGGCGACAAGGACCTGAGCCAGCTGGTCAATGCGCACGTCATGGTGATCGACACCATGAACGATCGCAAGCGGGACGTTGCCGGGGTTGAAGCGGAATTCGGCGTGCCACCCAGCTTGATGGTGGATTACCAGACCCTGGTGGGCGACTCGGTGGACAACGTGCCGGGCGTGGAGAAGGTCGGCCCCAAGACGGCTGTCAAGCTGCTCAAGGAATACGGCTCGCTGGACGCACTGGTGGCGCGAGCCGACGAGATCAAGGGTGCGGTCGGCGAGAACCTGCGCAAGGCGCTGGACTGGCTGCCCCGGGGTCGCGAATTGCTGACGGTGAAGAAGGACTGCGACCTGAGCGCCCATATTCCCGGCCTGCCCTCGCTGGACGACATCGCCATTGGCGGCCAGGACACAGATGCGTTGAAGATCTTCTACGAGAAGTACGGTTTCAAGGGCCTGGTCAAACAGCTGGAAAGCCATGACGTGCCGCCCGAACTGCTCGGCGAACAAAAGGCCGGCAAGGAGGCGGGAACGCCTGGCGAGCCCGATCTGTCCGGACTGTCGAGGGCGGCCAACCTGCGCTACGACACCCTCTTCACTTGGGAGCAGTTCGACCCGTGGCTGGTGCGCCTTGAGGCCGCCGAGCTGGCCGCCGTGGACACCGAAACCAGTTCGCTGGACGAAATGCTGGCTGAGATCATCGGTGTTTCGTTCAGCGTCACGCCTGGCGAGGCCGCATACATTCCGCTGGCCCACAACTATGGCGACGCGCCACAACAGCTGTCGCGCGAACAAGTGCTGGCGCGCCTGAAGCCCTGGCTCGAAGACCCGCAGAAGAAGAAACTCGGCCAGCACATCAAGTACGACCGCCATGTGTTCGCCAACCACGGCATCGAAGTGCAGGGGTATGCGCACGACACCATGCTGCAAAGCTATGTGCTCGAAGTGCACAAGCCCCATGGACTGGCCAGCCTCGCCGAACGCCATCTTGGACGCGCTGGGATCGACTACGAAGCCGTAGCGGGCAAGGGCGCGCACCAGATCCCTTTTGCGCAGGTCTCGATCGACAAGGCCGCCGAATACTCCTGCGAAGACTCGGATCAGACGCTGGACGTGCACCTGACGCTGTGGCCACGGCTCGAGCACGAGCCGCAGCTGTGCTTCATCTACGAGCTGGAAATGCGCAGCAGCGAAACCCTGTACCGGATCGAGCGCAATGGCGTGCTGATCGACGGGCCGACACTGGCGCGGCAAAGCGCCGAGCTGGGCCTGCGCATCGTGCAGCTGGAAAAAGAGGCGCATGAGCTGGCGGGCCAGCCCTTCAACCTGGGTTCGCCCAAACAGATGGGTGAAATCCTGTTCACCAAGCTGGGCCTGCCGGTGGTCAAGAAGACCCCCAGTGGGGTGCCCAGCACCGATGAAGAGGTGCTTGAGAAATTGGCCGAAGACTTTCCCCTGCCGGCCAAGCTGCTGGAGCACCGGGGGTTGTCCAAGCTCAAGGGGACCTACACCGACAAGCTGGCGCAGATGGCCAATCCGCGCACCGGCCGGGTCCACACGCACTACGCACAGGCGGTGGCCGTCACCGGGCGGCTGTCCAGCAACGACCCCAATCTGCAAAACATTCCGATTCGCACGGCGGAAGGGCGGCGGGTGCGCGAGGCCTTCATTGCGCCGACCGGCAGCCTGATCGCCAGCGCCGACTACAGCCAGATCGAACTGCGCATCATGGCCCATATCAGCGGGGACGAAGCCCTGTTGCGGGCCTTCCGCGAGGGGCTGGATGTGCACCGGGCCACTGCGGCCGAAGTGTTCGGGGTCACGCCCGAGCAGGTGAACTCCGAGCAGCGCCGCTACGCCAAGGTAATCAACTTCGGCCTGATCTATGGCATGAGCAGTTTCGGCCTGGCGCGCAACCTGGGCATCGACAACACGGCTGCCAGGAACTACATCCAGCGCTATTTCGAACGCTATCCCGGCGTCAAGCAGTACATGGACGAAACGCGCGTGTCGGCCAGGAGCAAGGGCTACGTCGAGACCGTTTTCGGCCGCCGGCTGTATCTGCCGGAGATCAATTCACCCAATGGCCCGCGCCGCGGCGGCGCCGAGCGCGCCGCCATCAACGCGCCCATGCAGGGCACGGCCGCCGACCTGATCAAGCTGTCAATGGTCAAGGTGCAGGAGGTGCTCGACCAGGAGCAGCGCGGCACCAGGATGATCATGCAGGTGCACGATGAACTGGTGTTCGAAGTGCCGCAAGGCGAAGTCGAATGGGTGCGCAGCGAGATACCGCGCCTGATGGCTGGTGTGGCCGACCTGAAGGTGCCACTGTTGGCCGAAATCGGATTCGGCCCGAACTGGGAAAAGGCTCATTAATACCTTGCGGGACAGATCTTCAGCTCTGTCCCCAACTGACCAAGATGACCCTCCTTTCAATCGTGTTCGCCACCCTTGCCGCCGGCATCGGCAGTGTCTGGCTGGCCGCTGGCTTGATGCGGCTGGGCCTGCTCGCCACCGGCCAGGCGGAGCCCGGGCAGATCGGCTCGCAGCACCTGCTGAGTCTGGCAGCCGGCGCATTGCTGGCCACGGCCTTCATGCACCTGCTGCCCGAGGCCTTCGAGAGCCACAGCGCTCCGAAGACGCTGTTCGCCACCTTGCTGGTCGGCCTGGTGTTCTTTTTCCTGCTGGACAAGGCAGAGCTTTGGCACCACGGTCATGAGCATCACCACGACCACGACCACCATGATCACGACGAGGCGATAAGCCCAGCCGCGCGCAGTGGTTCCTGGGCGGTCTTGACCGGCGACAGTGTCCACTGCTTCGGCGACGGCATCCTGATCGCTTCGGCTTTTGTGGCAGACCTGCGGCTGGGCCTGGTGGCGGCGCTGGCCGTGCTGGCACACGAAGTGCCCCACCACATCGGAGATCTGGTTGTGTTGCGGGCGACGGACGGCCAGCGCAATGCGGCCTTGCTCAAGGTTTCGCTGGCAGGCGCGGTGACCACCGTGGGCGGTGTGACGGGTTGGTGGCTGGTTGACCAGCTGCACGACTACGTGCCTTACTTTCTGGTCGTGGCCAGCAGCAGTTTCATCTACGTGGCGCTGGCCGACCTGATTCCCCAGCTGCAAAAGCGCCTGTCGGCTCGTGGGACTGCGGCGCAGATCACCTGGCTGCTGGCGGGCATCGCCCTGGTGACGGTGGTCAGCAGCCTGGCACACCCGGGCTGAAGGCGCAGGCGCTGCCTGCGGCGGCGTGTCCTACGCCGACATCAGACAGCCGCCGACAGCGCGACACCCGGTCGTTGAACAAGATGGCCTGTGTGCCTGCGCGGATGACGCTGGCACGGACAGGGGGATCTTGTGACGATGTGCGTTCGCGTAAACGCCTGGACTTTGGCGCTGGCCCTGGTGAGCTGCAGCCCGGTGCTGGCGCAGCCTGACGTACAGGATGAGCCGCCATTGCGGCCGCTTCCGCCTGAACTGCCCGTGGCGCGCCCTGCGACATTTGCGGCCGCCTCGGCAGCCACAGCGGTCCCGTTCGCGCCCGCCGTGCGCGAGGAGCGGCGCTTCATCAAGGAGGCAATGGCCAGCAATCGCTTCGAGGCCGATGCCTCACGGCTGGCCCTGGCCCGCTCGACCGATCCGCGGGTGCACTCATTCGCCGCCGCGTTGCTCAGTCACCATGCCAATGCCGGCAACGAATTGATCCGCCTGCTCCACGTGCGCGGTATGGCGCCGCCGTTGCAGGACAGCGGGCGGCGTCGCACGCTCAACCGGCTGGGCAAGCTGTCCGGTGCCCAGTTCGATCACCTCTACAGAGACGAGATTGCGTTGCGCGCAACCCGTGAGGACGTTCGCTCTTACGAGCGTGCTGCCTTGGCGGCGCAGGATCCGGCGCTCAAGGCCTGGATCGAACGCGCGTTGCCGGCGATGCGAGAGAACCTGATGGCGGCTGAGCGCATCGCAGGTGTTAGCCGCCGGGTGATGGTCAACGTGTCGAGTAGCCGGTAACCCGCCACCGGCCGTCGGGTTCCAGCACCGTGGTCACCACTTCCTGCACTTCAGCCTTGCCGCTGAACCTGGCCAGGAAGATCACAGTGACATATTCACCATCCGGCCGGCCTTCGAGCTTGGTCTTGTAGGCCTTTTCGGCCGGCTGGCGTTCGACGAAAGCGCCCAGCGGATCGCGGACCTTGGGAATGCCGTCCATCCACGCACCAATGGGCACCGACATGCGAAACGTGCTGGCCGTCGTGTCCCAGGCCCGGCCCCAGTCGCGCCGGTCCAGCAGCAGCAGCCAGCCGGCGGCGGCCAACTGGCCCGCGGCTTCCCTCTCGGCAGTCGGGGTGGTGGCTTCTGGCGCGGGCGCGGCGGTGCTCGAAGCGGCCGCCGGCGCGTTGGGCACGGGTATGTTCGGCAGCGTCATGCCCTGGCCCACACCGCCCGGGCCCTTGAGCTGGGCGTAAACAGAGCCCGCAACAAGCAGCGCTGGCAACAGGAAAAAGCGGAGCGCGGATTTCTTCATGGCGGTGAGTCTAGCTGCTGGGCCGCAATGTTCCCGCGCTAACACATGCGCTTGCCCATCGGTCAGGCCAGCAGCCGCATCAGCAAGCGGGCGTTGACCTGACCCTGGTCTTCGTAGTTCGTATTGAACAGCGCATGGACTTTCGTGCCCTTGTCGGCGATCGCCTTGATCTCGGGAACGATAGCCGACAGCTCACTTTCGGAATACGTGTAGTCGAACCGGCTGGACGAAGCGGCAAGGCCTTTCTGGTTCCACGCTTCCTTGTTGCGGCCGTGCAGCCGCAGTAGGGCAAGCGCGGGATTCGTCACGGCCCAGACGCATGGCACGCAGTTGGCGAAGCCCTGGGGCTCGTCGACGATGGTGTGCGCGACACCGAGTTCGCGCAAGAAGGCCAGTGTCTGCTCGGCATGGCCAGCCTCGAACCAGCTCTTGTTGCGGAATTCCACGGCCAGCACGTGGCCGGGCATCTGCTGGACGCAGTGCGCCACGTGAGCCAGGCCTTCCCGGTTACGCAGCAACCAGGGTGCAAACTGGAAGTGCACTGCACCCAGCTTGCCGGCGTCACGCAGCGGCGCCAGGGCCTCGATGAAGCGACGCCACAACTCGTCGCGAATTTCGGCCGGCGTGTCGTTGTAATACATGACCCGGGGCACGCTGGCACCCATTGCAAGCTGCAGATCCTTGTGCAGCACGGTGGGCGAGGTCTGGTGCCCTGTAAACAGGCGAAAGGCTTTGACGTTGAAAACGAATTGCTCAGGCGTGCGCTGCGCCCACAGCTGCGCATTGGCGGCCGTCGGCATGCCGTAGTAGCTGGAATCGACTTCGACGATCGGAAACTGGCTGGCGTAGTAGCGCAGCCGCGCCTCGGCTGTCCTGGCTTCCCTGGGATAGAAGCGGCCGCAGTCGATCAGCGTCTTGTCAGTCCAGGAAGCCGTGCCGATGAGGAGATTGTTCACTGGTTTAATATACAGTCTTTCACGAACAAGAGCAGGTTTCAGCTTTGCGCGATGAACTCAACGCCGAACAGCGCGCCGCTGCCGAGCATGGCACGGGGGAAGCCGCGCACGACACCCGTCCGCTTCTCGTCATCGCAGGTGCGGGTTCGGGCAAGACCAACACGCTGGCGCATCGCGTGGCCGCCCTGATCCGGCACGGTGCCGATCCGCAGCGCATGCTGCTGCTCACCTTCAGTCGCCGGGCGGCGCAAGAGATGGAAAGGCGCGTGGGCGGTGTGCTGCAACAGGCGCTTGGCCTGCCGCATGCGCAGAGCCTGCCGGGCCTGCCGTGGTCCGGCACGTTTCACAGCGTTGGTGCACGGTTGCTGCGCGAATACGCCGGCCGCATCGGTCTGGACGAGACGTTCACCATCCATGACCGCGGCGACGCCGAAGACCTGATGGGCCTGGTGCGGCACGACCTCGGCCTGTCGTCCACCAAGAATCGTTTTCCGCAGAAGGGCACGTGCCTGGGCATCTATTCGCGCGTGGTCAATACGCGCGAGCCCCTGGTCGACGTCCTGCAGAACACTTACCCCTGGTGCAACATGTGGGAGAGTGAGCTGAAGAAGCTCTTCGTCGGCTATGTCGAGGCCAAGCAGCAGCAGAACGTGCTGGACTATGACGATCTGTTGCTGTTCTGGGCCGAGATGATGGCCGAGCCGGTCCTCGCGCAGGACGTCGGGGGGCGCTTCGACCATGTCCTGGTTGACGAATACCAGGACACCAACCGGCTGCAGGCGCAGGTGCTGCTGGCGATGAAGCCCAGCGGCCAGGGCGTGACGGTGGTGGGCGACGACGCCCAAAGCATCTACTCGTTCCGCGGCGCAACGATCCGCAACATCCTTGATTTTCCGAACCAGTTCACCCAGCCGGCGCGCATCGTCACGCTGGAGCGCAACTATCGCAGCACGCAGCCGGTGCTCGAAGTCAGCAATGCCGTCATCGGCGAGGCGAAGGAGCGGCACGCCAAGAACCTGTGGACGGACACACCGTCAACCACACGGGCGCAGTTGGTCCTGGTGCCCGACGAGGCGCAGCAGGCGCGCTGGGTGGCAGATCAGGTGCTGCGCCAGCGCGAGGCCGGCAGCACGCTCAAGAGCCAGGCCGTGCTGTTTCGCACCAGCACGCACAGCGCCGCGCTGGAAGTTGAACTGGCGCGCCGCAACATCCCGTTCGTCAAGTTCGGCGGCCTGAAATTCCTGGAGGCCGCGCATGTAAAAGATTTGCTGGCCGTGCTGCGCTTTGCCCAGAACCCGCGCGGCCGCATGGCCGGCTTCAGGGTAAGCCAGCTCATCGCCGGTATCGGCCCAGCCACCGCCTCTCGCCTGCTCGATGCCATGGCGGAGGCGGCAGAGCCCGGTGCAGTGCTGCAGGCTTTCGAACCACCGGCCCAGTCGCGTGATGAGTGGGCTCAGTTTGCCCGCCTGTATGTCCAGTTGCGAAATCCTCAGGTCGCCTGGCCGGCCGATCTGGAGCTGGCCAAGACCTGGTACCTGCCGCAGCTCGAGCGCATCCACGACGATGCGCGGATGCGCAAGCTGGACGTCGAGCAACTTGCGCGGCTGGCCGTCGGCTATGCCAGCCGTGAGCGATTCCTCACCGAGCTGACGCTGGACCCGCCGCAATCGACCAGCGACCAGTCAGGCGTGCCGCACCTGGACGAGGATTTCCTGATCCTGTCCACCATCCACAGCGCCAAGGGCCAGGAGTGGAAATCGGTCCATCTGCTCAATGTGGTCGATGGCTGCATCCCCAGCGACATGGCCACAGGTACACAGGAAGAACTCGAGGAAGAGAGACGGCTGCTTTATGTGGCCATGACCCGCGCCCGCGAACACCTGCACCTGCTCGTACCGCACCGGTTCTATGTCACGCAGCAGAGCGCGGGTGGCGATCGGCACATGTACGCGGGTCGCACGCGGTTCATCAGCGAAGCGACGGCGCAGAAGTTCGAGCAGCTAACCTGGCCGCCGGCTTCGCCGCAGGGTGGCGATGGCGGCGTCAAGCCGGCTGAGCCGGTGCTGCAAGTGCGCGACCGAGCCAGAGCGGCCTGGCGCTGAAACGGGATGGAAATGCCACACCTGCTCAGCCTCACGGGCGCACCCAATTTCCGCGACATTGGCGGCTACCCGGGCCTGTCGGGCCGAACCATTTGCCACGGCCGCCTCTACCGCTCCGATCATCTGGGCAAGCTGGCGCCAGCTGACCTTTCGCAGCTGGCCTCGCGCCTGGGTGGATCGATCCGCGTCCTTGACCTGCGCGGCGTTGCCGAGCGCCAGTCAGCCGCTTGCGCGATTCCGGGCGCGACGGTGCACTCGCTGCCCATCGAACCGACCATCGTGCAAAAGCTGACCAGCCTGATGGAAGCAGGGCACCGGCTCACTGCGGCTGACACGGTTGCCCTCATGCAGGACACCTATCGCGGCTTCGTGCGGGGCAACACGGCGCGTTTCGCCGCGCTGTTCGCGCACGCGCTAGAAGCCGACAAGGCGCCGCTGGTATTCCATTGCACCGCGGGCAAAGACCGCACCGGGTTTGCCGCGGCGCTGCTGTTACTGGCGCTGGGTGTCTCGCGCGAACGGGTGATGCACGATTACATGCTCACCAATGACCGGTACCAGCCGCCCGCGGCATCCAGGTACGGCTTGTCGCCGGCAGTCGCTTCTGTGCTGTGGCGCGTGCAGCCAGAATTTCTGCAGGCGGCATTCGATGCCGTCGAAGGGGATTACGGCAATATGGAAAGCTATTTCCGCGAGGGTCTGGCGCTGACCGCGCCGGAACGGGCCAGGTTGGGCGAGTTGTACCTCACCGCGCGCTGACGGCACCGATTCAGGCGGCGCTGCCCAGGTCGATCACCGTACGGCCGCGCGCCTTGCCGCCAGCGACGGCATCGATGGCGCCTGGAAGTTCCTTGAACGGCACAACGCGGGCGATCCGTCCGAGGTGCCTGGGCCGCAAATCCGTTCCCAGCCGCTTCCATATGCGTTCCCGAAGGGCGGGATCGTTGTCGGAATTCACCCCGATCAGGCGCACGCCGCGCAGGATGAAGGGCATGACGCTGGTGGTGAATTCCAGCCCGGCCGCGTTGCCAATGCTGGCAATCACGCCGTCCTTTTGTACGCTGCGGGTCAGCCCCGACAACGGAGCTCCACCCAGCGAATCTACGGCGCCCTGCCAGAGGGCGGTTTCCAGCGGCTTGCTCCCTTGGGGCAGGTCGGCGCTGGCAATCACCTCGGCGGCACCCAGTTCGCGCAGGTACGCGGCCTCGGCCGGCTTGCCCGTGATCGCCACGACCTCATAGCCGCGCTGGGCCAGGATGTCGATGCTGACACTTGCCACGCCACCCGTGGCGCCGTTGACCAGCACCTTGCCTCGGGCGGGTGCCAGCCCGTTGAGTTCCATGAGGTCGATCGCCAGTGCCGCGGTGTAGCCTGCAACGCCGATGGTGATGGCCTCCAGCGCTGTCATGCCCGCCGGCAGCGCGTTCACCCAATCGGCCGGCACCCTGGCGCGAGCCGCGTAGCCGCCGTGGTGCGAGACGCCGAAGCCATGGCTGTGAACGATGACGCCGTCGCCGGCCTTGAACCGCGGCGACGCAGACGATTCCACCACACCGGTGGCGTCGATGCCGCCGACACAGGGGAAGCGCCGGATGATCTTGCCCTTGCCGGTGGCGGCCAGCGCATCCTTGAAGTTGATGCTGGCGTACTGCACCCGCACCGTGACGTCGCCAGCGTCCAGCTGAGCCTCTGCAAGTGTGGTGAAGGCAGCGCCGACGGTGCCGTCCGTATTGGAGACGAGGTAGGCGGGGAACGGGGCGGTGGTCTGGCTCATCGGTGCGGTCTCGCGGCTGTTGCGGGGAGTTGCATTGTCGCGCCGTTCGCGGCTGCCTCCTACGCGATGCTCGGCGCGGCGCCGACAGTCCGGCTGCCGTACGCCACGCACCATTCGGCATGGTCTACGCACTTTTCTTCCTGGCTCTGGTGCTCGCGGTGCTCGCCGTCTACGCCAGCACCATCGGATGGCTCTGGTTCTGGCAGGAACGCGTGCTGTTCGAGCCCACGCCGCTGCCGCACGACCATGTGCTCTCGCGTGACCCCGACGTCCATGAGCTGACCGTCGACGTGCCGGGTGCGCGCCTGTCGGTTCTGCACCTGAAGCTGGCGCGGCCGCGCGGCGTGGTGTTCTACCTGCGCGGCAACTCGGGCAACCTGCACGATCGCTTCGTTGATCCCGACGCCTTCCGTGCGGCCAATTTCGACGTCGTGATGTTCGACTATCGCGGCTACGGCAAGAGCACCGGCCAGATCGAGAGCGAGGCGCAGCTGCGCGCCGACGTGCGGGCCGTCTGGGCCCGGTTCGAGCCGCAATACACAGGCAACCGGATCGTCATCTCCGGGCAGTCGCTGGGCACGGCGCTGGCCGCGGGCCTGGCCGCCGAACTGTGCCTCACCGGGCAGGGGCCCGACCTCACCTTGCTCGTCTCGCCGTACAGCAGCATGCGTGCGCTGGCCGATGAGCTTTCCCCCTGGGTGCCGCGCAAGGTTTTGCGCTATCCGCTGCACACGGCCGAACACGCATTGCGCCTGCGCGGCCCGCTGACGCTCATCCACGGCGACTGCGACGAACTGATCGGCATACATCACAGTGAGGCGCTGCGGGCGGCCGTGCCGCACGCCGAACTGCTGCGGGTAGCGGGGGCCGGGCACGGCGACCTGCACCTGTTCCCGGGCTTCGCACAGGCCGTTGCCACCGCGCTGGGCAGCGTTCAGTAATCGCGGACATGGATTTCGCGATCTGGTCCGTCATTGTCGGACTGCTGCTGGTGCTCATGGCGTTGAGCGGCACCGTGCTGCAGCGCCTGCCCCTGTCCACCGCCATGTTCTACCTGGTTGTGGGTATCGCGGTCAGCCCGCTGGGACTGGACCTGATGGCCGCGGATCCGCGGCAGAACACGGTGGTACTGGAACGGATGGCCGAGGTGGTCGTACTGTTCTCGCTGTTCACGGCCGGGCTCAAGCTGGGCCCCTCGCTGTCGGGGAGGCGCTGGCGGCTGCCGGTCCAACTGGCACTGACTTCGATGGTGCTCACAGTGGCAGGCGTTGCCGCAGTCGTGTGGCTGGCGTTGCCCTTGCCGGTGGGCGCCTGCGTGCTGCTGGGGGCGATCCTGGCGCCGACCGATCCGGTGCTGGCATCCGATGTGCAGGTGCACGAGCCCGGCGACCGCGACCGCCTTCGCTTCGCACTGACCGCCGAGGGCGGGCTCAACGACGGCACGGCATTCCCTTTCGTGCTGCTTGGGCTGGGCCTGCTGGGCCTGCACGATCTGGGCGCCTGGGGCTGGCGCTGGCTGGCCCTGGACGTACTCTGGGGCGCCACCGGCGGCCTGGGCACGGGTGCGGCGCTGGGCTTTGCAGTGGGCCGTCTGGTGTTGTACCTGCGGCGAGAGCACAAGGAGGCCGTGGGGTTGGACGACTTCCTGGCCCTGGGGCTGGTGGCGCTTTCGTACGGCGCGGCCGTGCTGCTCCACGCGAACGGTTTCCTGGCGGTGTTTGCCGCAGGCGTCGCGCTGCGGCATTTGGAGCAATCCCAGACCCGTGCGCCTGCCGCCAGCATGAAAGCCGTGGAGCGGGCTGCGGCAAACTCCGACAAGACACTGGCTGAGGCAGTGGCCGTGCATCCCGAGCATGCGCCAGCGTACATGGCTCAGGCCGTGCTGGGCTTCAATGAACAGATCGAGCGCCTTGGCGAAGTGACAGTGGTCATCACCATCGGCGCGTTGCTGTGGTCGGTCAAGTGGCAGAACGCCGTCTGGTGGCTGGTCCCCTTGCTGCTGCTGGTGATCCGTCCGCTGGCCGTGGCCCTGGGCCTGCTGGGCTCATACAGTTCAACCGGGCAGCGCGGCCTGATCGGGTGGTTTGGCATCCGCGGGGTCGGCTCCGTGTACTACCTGATGTACGCCATCAACCACGGACTGCCGGGGCGGCTGGCCGACACGATGATCGCGTTGACGCTCTCCGTGGTAGTGGCCTCGATCGTCGTTCATGGGATCTCGGTGACGCCGCTGATGATGGCCTACGAGAAGGGGACGAAGCGCCGGCACCCATAGCGGCCATTTGTGCCCGGGCAAGCGCTAGGATGGCGCCATGAATCTCGAAGCGTTTCTGCAAGCGCTGCCCAAGGCCGAACTGCACTGCCACCTGCTGGGCACCGTGCGGCGCGCGACGTTCGAAGACCTGGCCCGGCGTGCCAGCGCGCCGCTGGGCGAGCAGGAGATCGCGGCCTTCTACACGCGTGGCGAGAAGCCGGTAGGGGTGCTGCGGGTGCTGCGGGCGCTGGACGCCTGGCTGCTGCGCACGCCCGATGACCTGCACCGGATCGCCTACGAGTACCTGCAGGACGCCGCCGCGCACAACGTGCGTTACGCGGAATTCTTCTGGAACCCTACCGGGACCGTCCAGGTGTCGGGCATTGCCTACGGTGCGGCACAAGCGGCCCTGGTCCGCGCCATCGAGGACGCTCAGGCCGACCTGGGCATCGTCGGGCGGCTTATCCCCGCCATTGACCGCGAGGCCTCGCCGCGCGATGCGCTGGAAATGGTCGAGTGGATGATCGCGCACCGCCATCCGTACGTGCCGGGCATTGGCATCGATTACCGCGAGGTCGACCGTCCGCCCGAGCTCTTCGTCGACGCTTACGCGGCAGCGCGCAAGGCCGGCCTGCGCACGACTGCCCACGCAGGGGAGTTTGGCATGCCGTGGAACAACGTGGAAACGGCACTGGAATTGTTGAAGGTCGATCGCATCGACCATGGCTACACGGTGGTGGACAACCCGCAATTCGCCCAGCGTTGCGCAGACCGGGGAATCATCTTCACGGTGGTACCCACCAACTCGTACTACCTGCGCATGCTTGCGCCACAGCGCTGGGCCCTGGACCACCCGATCCGACGGATGCCCGGCCTGGGCCTGAAAATCCATCCCAATACCGATGATCCTGCGCTGCACCATGTCACGCCCACAGGGGCCTGGTTCATGATGCTGCGCGACTTCGGCTTCACAATCGACGATTTGCGCGGCTTCATGCTCAATGGCCTGGAGGGCGCCTGGATCGACGTGGGTACTGCCCGCGAGTGGACCGCTCAGTGGTGCAGCACCTTCGACGCCCTGCGTGGACAACTGAAGCTGACTGAAGGAGCCTCTGCATGACCGGAAGAATCGCGCTACTGTTATGTGCTCTGGCCCTGGCCAGCCCGCTGCGGGCCCAGCCGGCGTGGCCGGCGGCCCGGCCGGTCACCATCATCGTGCCGTACAGTGCTGGTGGCAGCGTCGACGTGACGGCGCGCCTGGTCGGCCAGAAGCTGGCCGAGCGGCTCAAGCAGGTGGTGATCGTCGAAAACCTGGCCGGTGCCGGCGGCGCCATCGGCGTCAACAAGGTGGTCAACGCCCAACCCGACGGATACACCCTGGTACTGGGGGCCGACAGTCCGATCGCCATTGCCCAGCTGGTCAACCCGGCGGCAGTGAAATACGACGCGCTGAGGGATCTGGCCCCGGTAGGGCTGGTGACCACCGCGCCCATGGTACTGGTCGCACGCCCCGGGCTGCCGGCCAACAACCTGGCCGAAGTGCTCAAGCTGGCGCGCCAGCAGCCTGGGAAGCTGAACTATGCGACCTCGGGCGTTGGCACCGTGCTGCATCTGGCAATGGAAACGATCAAGGGTCAGGCCCAGGTCTTCATCACCCATGTGCCCTACCGTGGCGGGGCGCAGATCGTTACCGACGTGGTGGGCAATCAGGTGGACCTTGCCATCCTGGTCAGCGTCACCGCGACGCCCAACATCCTTGCCCACAAGATGAAAGGCATTGCCTTGACCGACGACAAGCGGCTTGCCACGCTGCCCGATGTCCCGACCGTGGCCGAGACGCCCGGTTTCCAGGGCTTCGACTTCGTCGCCTGGACCGGTCTGTTTGCGCCGGCGCATACGCCACCGGCGGTGGTCGAGCGGCTCAATCATGAGCTCAATGAAGTGCTGCGTTCCGACGATGTCCGCGCCAAGATGATCGAACAGGGGGCGATTGGCGGTAGTGGCAGCGCCGCCGAGTTTGCCCGCTTCGTGCAGCGCGAGCGCGACCGCTACGCACGCATCGTCAAGGCGGCGAACATCAAGGAATAACCTCCGCGCAGGCCGGCCCGGTCAACCTTTTTCGACCGGGCGGGTGCCGTCGCGGCACCATTCGCTCC
>JANYAN010000305.1 GCA_025361305.1 Burkholderiales bacterium | reverse complement strand
ATCACCTTGACGAGCGAACCGTCTTCGGCCACCAGCACGTCGCCGCCGCGCGCAACAGTGCCGCGCGGCAGAAAAACCCCCAGGTGACGGCCCAGCGAATCGGTGCAGTCGAAGCGGCTTTTCTGGCGCACGTCCCAGTCGAGTTCCACGGTGGCCGCGCGCTTGAGTAGCGCGGGAGCGAGCCCGTGACCCTGCGGCAACAGTTTGGTGGCGTTCATCATGTCAATGGCTCAAGCAGGAACTTTGTTCGCCCGTGAATTCGGTATGTCGAGAAATCGCGAACGTCCAAAGTCGCAATCCGATGGATGCCCGTTTGCTCGGCGAGCCACACCAGGCATGCGTCGGCCCAATCCGGGTCGAGGTCGAGGTACTTCCTGACGATGGCTCCCATGCGCTTGTAGCCGGCAGGGTCGGGGTGGTGAATTGTCAGGGTTCCGCCTGCCGCCAAATCCGCAAGTGCGGCGCGGGCAGACGGTGGGACGAAGAAGGCAGTCTCCGTCAACACCGGTTCAACGGTGTGGAGCTGCGCGCGGCACCCGGCAAGCCAGTTCACGGCGGCGGTGTGACTGGCGTCATCCGCGTTGAGCAATGCGACGAACGCCCCCGTGTCCACCAGGACGTGTTCGCCGGACGAGATTCTTGCGGCGGCGGCGCGCGCCACTCAGCCGCCCCTGTTCAGCCGCGACCCAACTCGGGCGCGAACAACGTCTCGAGTGGCGCTGACTTTGCCCGATCGAACAGTGCCAATCAAGCCTGCGCGCTTGAATGCCGCAAATGCCGGACTGACCCCGGCCGCCTTGAGCACGGGATTACCGGGGTTGTCCGAGGCCGAGCGATGCAAGTGCTCGGCCAGTGATTGCTGAACGACCTGGCTCTTGCTCAAGCCATGCGACGAGCAAAAATCGGCAAGCGCCTGATCCAGCGGCGGTGAAAGTCTGACGGTCAGAGTCATGTCGGGTCGAGTGTCTTACGCATGGGCGACACGTATTATACCAGCTCGCACCGCGCTCGATCAGAACAGGAAGTAGCGCTGCGCCATCGGCAGCACCGTGGCGGGTTCGCAGGTGAGCAGGTGTCCGTCGGCACGCACTGCGTAGGTCTGGGCGTCGATTTCCATCTTGGGCGCGTAGTCGTTGTGGACCATATGGCGCTTGCGGACCTGGCGAATGTTCTTCACGGCGCTGACGTCTTTGGCCAGGCCGTAACGCTGGCGAACGCCGGCCTGCAGGCCGGCCTGCGAGACAAAGGTCAGCGAGCCGCGGGCCAGCGCGCCGCCAAAGGCGCCGAACATCGGCCGGTAGTGCACGGGCTGTGGTGTGGGGATGGAGGCGTTCGGGTCGCCCATCGCAGCCATCGCGATGAAGCCGCCCTTGAGGATCAGCGCCGGTTTGACGCCGAAGAAGGCCGGTTTCCAGAGCACCAGGTCGGCCCACTTGCCCACTTCGATGCTGCCCACCTCATGGCTGATGCCGTGCGAGATGGCGGGGTTGATAGTGAGTTTGGCGATATACCGTTTGGCGCGGAAGTTGTCATGGCGCTCGCCGTCGCCGGGCAGCTTGCCCCGCTGCAGCTTCATCTTGTGCGCGGTCTGCCAGCAGCGCAGGATCACTTCGCCCACGCGTCCCATCGCCTGGCTGTCCGAGCTGAACATGCTGATCGCACCCAGATCGTGTAGCACGTCTTCGGCCGCGATGGTTTCCTTGCGGATCCGGCTTTCCGCGAAAGCCAGGTCTTCGGCAATCGCCGGGTCGAGGTGGTGGCACACCATCAGCATGTCCACGTGCTCGTCCAGCGTGTTTACCGTATAGGGCATGGTGGGGTTGGTGGACGAGGGCAGGAAGTTTTCTTCGCCCACCACGCGCAGGATGTCCGGCGCGTGGCCGCCACCCGCGCCTTCGGTGTGGAAGGCGCACAGCGAGCGGCCCTTGGTGGCCGCGATCGTGTTCTCGACGAAGCCCGATTCGTTCAGCGTGTCGCTGTGGATCGCCACCTGGGTGTCGGTTTCCTCGGCGACGTCCAGGCAGTTGCTGATGGCCGCCGGCGTCGTGCCCCAGTCTTCGTGCAGTTTCAGGCCGATGGCGCCGGCCGCCACCTGCTCGTGCAGCGCGGCCGGCTGGCTGGCGTTGCCCTTGCCCAGGAACCCCAGGTTCATCGGAAAGGCGTCGGCTGCCTGCAGCATGCGCTCGATGTTCCAGGGACCGGGGGTGCAGGTGGTGGCGAAGGTGCCTGTGGCCGGCCCGGTGCCACCACCGAACATGGTGGTAATGCCCGAGGCCAGGGCTTCCTCGATCTGCTGCGGGCAGATGAAGTGGATGTGCGTGTCGATGCCGCCAGCGGTGACGATATTGCCTTCGCAGGAGATGATTTCGGTGCCGGGCCCGATGATCATGTCCACGCCAGGCTGGGTATCCGGGTTGCCAGCCTTGCCGATGGTCGCGATGCGCCCGCCCTTGAGGCCAATGTCAGCCTTGACGATGCCCCAGTGGTCGATGATCAGTGCGTTGGTCATCACGCAGTCCATCGCTCCTTCGGACCGCGTGCGCTGACTTTGCGCCATGCCATCGCGGATGGTCTTGCCGCCGCCGAACTTCACCTCTTCACCGTAGCCGCCGGCACGCAGCGTGTAATCATCTTCGACCTCGACGATCAGCTCGGTGTCTGCCAGCCGGACCCGGTCGCCGGTGGTCGGCCCGAACATTTCCGCATAGGCGCGGCGCCCGATCGTGGCCATCAAAGCTTCCCTTGCACGAGGCCGCGAAAACCGTAGACGGTGCGGTCGCCGGCCAGGTCGACCAGTTCCACCGTGCGCTGCTGGCCCGGCTCGAACCGTACCGCCATGCCCGAGGCGATGTTCAGGCGCATGCCGCGCGCGGCATCGCGGTCAAAAGCCAGCGCGCCGTTGGTCTCGGCGAAGTGATAGTGCGATCCCACCTGGATCGGCCGGTCGGCGCTGTTCTGCACCACCAGCGTGATGGTGCGACGGCCGGGGTTGAGCACATGGTCGCCCGCGTCGGTGAACAGTTCTCCCGGGTTCATCATGGTCCTCTGTCGCAATCGGGTTGAAGGCCTCAGACCACCGGTTGATGCACGGTGACCAGTTTGGTGCCGTCGGGGAAGGTGGCCTCAACCTGGATGTCGGGGATCATTTCGGCCACCCCGTCCATCACGTCGGCGCGAGTCAGCACGGCGCGGCCCTCGCTCATCAGCTGGGCCACCGACTTGCCGTCGCGCGCGCCCTCCATCACGGCGGCTGAAATCAGGGCCACGGCCTCGGGGTAGTTCAGCTTCAGGCCGCGCGCCCGGCGGCGCTCCGCCAGCAGGGCGGCGGTGAAGATCAGCAGCTTGTCTTTTTCGCGGGGGGTCAGTTCCATGGGCCGGGCCGGTGGGTCAGCGGACCATCATATTGCAAGCCGGCCGGCGCGCCATACGCCGGAAGGCGCATGGACAGGGGCGTCATGGCACGAAAACTGCACCCCGGCACCCGTGAGCGAAACCATCCCCATCTATCCGGTGGCAGACGAGGGGCCGGCCGGCCCGGCCGGTGCGGGCGCGCCCCAGCGCGTGGTCAAGGTGCGGCGCGACTACAACAGCTGGGTGGCCAGCGAGACGATGGAAGACTACGCGCTGCGCTACACGCCGCTGCGGTTTCGCAAATGGTCCACCTTCCGCGTGGCCAACACGGCCTTCGGCGCGGCTTCATTCCTGATCCTGGAAGCGGTTGGCGCCACGCTGCTGGTCCAGTACGGGTTTCTTAATGCCTTCTGGGCCATTTTGGCCACCGGCTTGCTGATCTTCATGGCGGGGCTGCCGATCAGCTACTACGCCGCGCGCTACGGGGTCGACATGGATTTGCTGACCCGCGGCGCGGGCTTCGGCTACATCGGGTCTACCCTGACGTCGCTGATCTACGCTTCTTTCACCTTCATCTTCTTCGCGCTGGAAGCCGCCGTGATGGCTTACGCGCTGGAACTGGCGCTGAACGTGCCGCCGGTCTGGGGTTACCTGATTTGCGCGCTGGTCGTGATTCCGCTGGTCACACACGGCGTCTCGACCATCAGCCGGCTGCAGGTGTGGACGCAGCCGCTCTGGCTTGTGATGTTGGTCGTGCCTTTTGTCTACGTCATGATGCGGGACCCCGGTGCGTTTACCGGCATAACGCACTACATCGGTGATAAAGGGAAGAGCGCGGACTTCGATATGCACCTGTTCGGTGCGGCATTGACGGTCGGTATTGCCCTGATCACCCAGATGGGGGAGCAGGCCGACTACCTTCGCTTCATGCCGGCCAAGACGGCGGCCAACCGGAAGGCATGGTGGTTCGGCGTGCTGGCCGGCGGCCCGGGCTGGGTGGTGCTGGGCGTGGTCAAGATGCTGGGGGGTGCATTGCTGGCTTACCTGGCAATCACCCACATGGTGCCACCCGACCGCGCCGTCGATCCCAACCAGATGTACCTGGCGGCCTACGAGTATGTTTTCCCGCGCTACGGCTGGGCGGTGGCGGCGACGGCCCTGTTCGTGGTGGTGTCGCAGCTCAAGATCAACGTCACCAATGCCTACGCTGGTTCGCTGGCCTGGTCGAACTTCTTCTCACGGGTCACGCACAGCCATCCCGGCCGGGTGGTGTGGGTGCTGTTCAACACCGTGATCGCCTTCATGCTGATGGAAATGAACGTGTTCCAGGCTTTGGGCGACGTGCTGGGCCTGTACTCCAACATCGCCATCGCCTGGATGATGGCCGTGGTGGCCGATCTGGTAGTCAACAAGCCGCTGGGTCTGTCACCCCCGGGCATCGAGTTCAAGCGCGCCTACCTGTACGACATCAATCCGGTGGGCGTCGGGGCGATGGCGCTCGCATCGGCCCTGTCGATCCCGGCCTACCTGGGCGTGTTCGGTCCCACGGCGCAGGCTTTTTCGGCGCTGATCGCGCTGGGCGTGGCTTTCATCACTGCCCCGCTGATCGCCTGGAAGACCGGTGGGCGCTACTACATCGCTCGGCGCCAGGAGGGCGAATTGCCGCACGAGACCGGCCCGCGAGAGCAGGGCAGCTACCAGCGACTCGTCCTCAAGCGCTGCGTCATTTGCGAACGCGAATACGAAGGCCCCGACATGGCGCACTGCCCGGCCTACCAGGGCGCCATCTGCTCCCTGTGCTGCACGCTGGATGCGCGGTGCGGCGACTTGTGCAAACCGCAGGCCAGCCTGTCGGCGCAGTGGTCGGCGGCGTTGCGCTGGATGCTGCCGCGTCCGGCCTGGCGCTACCTTGACACGGGCCTGGGCCACTTCCTGCTGCTGATGGTGATCATCGTGCCGCTGCTGGCCGCCGTGTTCGGGCTGCTCTATCACCAGGAAGCGGGCAACGTGGCAGACCTGGCCCAGGCCGCGGCGCTGTCCGACGGCACCCTGCGCTCGGGCTTCATCAAGGCCTTCATGGCACTGCTGCTGATTGCCTGCATCGTGGCCTGGTGGCTGGTGCTGGCGCACAAGAGCCGCCAGGTGGCGCAGGAAGAATCGAACCGCCAGACGCACCTGCTGATGCGAGAGATCGAATCGCACAAGCAGACCGACCAGGCGCTGCAGAACGCCCGCCTGCTGGCCGAGCTGGCCAAGGCGGCGGCCGAACAGGCCAACCAGGCCAAGAGCCGCTACATCAGCGCGATCAGCCACGAATTGCGCACGCCACTCAACAGCATCCTGGGCTATGCGCAGCTGATGGGCGAAGACGCCGGCGTGCCGCCGCATCGCAAACAGGCTGTCAACGTGATCAAGCGCGGGGGTGAGCACCTGCTCTCGCTGATCGAGGGCACGCTGGACATCGCGCGCATCGAGAGCGGCAAGCTCACGCTGAACCGCAAGCCGATGCAGTTCGCCGATTGTGTGCACGAGATGGCTGGCATGTTCGAGTTGCAGGCGGCGGCCAAGGGGCTGGCGTTTCGCTTCGAGGCCGAGGGGACGTTGCCCGAAGTGGTCCGTGCCGACGAGAAACGGGTGCGCCAGATCCTGATCAACCTGCTGGGCAATGCGATCAAGTTCACGGCGCAGGGCCGGGTCACTTTTCGGGTGCGCCATGTGCGTGAGATGGCCACGATCGAGATCGAGGATACCGGCCCGGGTTTGAGCGCGGTGGAGCTGGAGCGGATCTTCGAGCCGTTCGCGCGGGGTGAAAGTTCCAGCCAGGCGGCCCCCGGTGCGGGCCTGGGTCTGACCATCGCCAAGATGCTCACCGACCTCATGGGCGGCGAAATGACAGCGACCAGCACGCCGGGGACGGGGTCGGTGTTCCGGGTGCTGCTGTTCCTGCCAGAGGTCAGCGCGCAGCCTTCCGCTCGCGCCCGGCCCGTTGAGCGCCCGCGGCGCGGCTACGAGGGCCCGCGCCGCAAGCTGCTGGTGGTGGACAACGAGGAGGCCGATCGCGACCTGCTGGTGCACCTGCTGGAGCCCCTGGGCTTCGAACTGCGTACGGCCGCCAGCGGCCACGACGCGCTCGATCTGCTGGCAGCCGGCCTGCGCCCCGACGCCATCCTGATGGATCTGGCAATGCCGGGCATCGACGGCTGGGAGACGATTCGCCGGATGCGGCGGCTGGAGCAGGTCACGGGCAAGGTGGCCATCGTTTCGGCCAACGCCTTCGACAAGGGCCTGGACAACGAGCTGGGCATTCGGCAGGAAGACTTCATCCTCAAGCCCGTGCGCCACAGCGAATTGCTGGATTGGCTGGAACGCCAGCTTTGCCTGCGCTGGGTCGAGGTAGCGCCGGCCGCAGCGCCGCCACCGGCCGATCCGCCCTGGGCGAGGCCGACGGCAGCGCGTGTCCAGGCCCTTCAGCAGGTCGTTCAGCTCGGTTACTACCGCGGCATCATGAATGAGCTGGATGCCGTGGCCACGGCACAACCGGAATGCGGCGCTTTTGTTGCCGCCATGCGCGAGCTGGCGCGGCAGTTCCAGTTCGAGGCGATGAGCCGGCAACTGGCCGGAGTCGCACAGGAGGCACCACCGGCATGAGCGCAAGGCAGTTCGACCACACCCTGGACCGCGCCAACAGCGACGTCGTGTTGATCGTCGATGACGTGCCC
>JANYAN010000292.1 GCA_025361305.1 Burkholderiales bacterium | reverse complement strand
CGAACAGCCCACCTCGGTTTGTGCGCTGCCGCTCTATCACATCTTTGCCTTCACCGTGGGCATGATGCTGTCGATGCGCACGGGCGGCAAGCTGTGGATCGTCTCGCCCGACAATTCCTTGAGCACGCCCGCAAGGTCGCGCGGATTGGGGATCAGGATCAGCTTGCCGCCCGTGCGCATCGACAGCATCATGCCCACGGTGAAGGCAAAGATGTGATAGAGCGGCAGCGCACAAACCGAGGTGGGCTGTTCGCTGGCGGGCACCTTGTCCATCACCGGCTGGTTGAATGCCTCCGACTGCAGCACATTGGCGATGATGTTCCGGTGCAGCAGCACCGCACCCTTGGATACGCCAGTGGTGCCACCCGTGTATTGCAGCACCGCAACGTCGTCCGGCTTGATGTCGGGCTTCTTGAGGTTACCCCGGGTGCCCTGGGCCACCGCCTCGTTGAATCGCACCGCGCCTGGCAGGTTGAACGGCGGCACCATCTTCTTGACGTTGCGCACCACGTAGTTGACCAGTGCCCCCTTGAGCAGCCCCAGCTGGTCGCCCATGGCGCACAGCACGATGTGCTTGACCGGCGTCGCCGCAACGCATTGCGCCAGCGTGCCGGCGAAGTTCTCGATGATGACGATCGCCTTGGCGCCGGAGTCCTTGAGCTGGTGCTCCAGTTCGCGCGGGGTGTACAGCGGATTGACGTTGACCACCACATAGCCGGCGCGAAGGATCGCCGCCACCGCGACCGGGTACTGCGGTACGTTGGGCATCATGATGGCAATGCGGTCGCCTTTGGCCAGACCCAGGCCCTGCAGGTAGGCGGCCAGGGCCCGGCTGAGGGAGTCCGTCTGGCCGTAGCTGATCTGCTTGCCCATGAAGGTATAGGCGGTCCGTGACGCGTACTTCTGGAAGCTCTCATCCATGAGCTGAACCAGAGAGGCGTATTGAGAGGGATCGATGTCAGCCGGAACGCCGGGGGAGTAGGCCGTGAGCCAGGGGCGGTCGCTCGTGTCGCTCATGTGTGTTGTCTCCAGGGTGTCGTTTTCGACTCATCGAATTGTGCTCTGGCGGGCCTGCGGGTTTCCCCTAGGGCTGCACCGAGATCCACCTCAATTTGCGCGATGCCCGCCTGTGCACGCGATTGCGGCGCCATCGATATACTCGCGTGCTTCGCCAGACAAGACCACCAACAACGATGCGAGGCAATATTTCCCGAGCGCTGCGTGCCGTGATCAGCGCGTGCGTGGCAGCCGCGGCGACTGCGACCGGTGCGCAGCCGGCCGAACCCGCCCCGATCACAGCGGTTCGCCTGTCGCCCGACGAGAAGATCCCCCTCGATGGAACACTGTCCCACCCGGCGTGGCAGCGCGCTCCGATACACCGCGATTTCGTTGCACGCGAGCCGAAATACGGCGAGCAAACCGGCTACGAGACCTGGGTGCAGGTGCTCTACGACGACCGCGCGATCTATGTGGGCGTCACCGCACTCGACCCGAAGCCCGAACTGATTCGGGACCCGCTGGTTCGCCACGACCTCGTGCTTCGCACCCAGGACCACATCGTCGTGTACATCGACGCCATAGGAAAGAAGCAGTCGGCCCAGTTCTTCCGCATCGGTGCCTCGGGCAGCACCGCGGACGGCATGCAGACCGCCGCGGACGACAGCGAGGACTTCGCGCCGGACTTCGAATTCGATTCCGCCGCCGCACATAACGACAAGGGCTACACCACCGTGCTGCGCGTGCCTTTCGCCTCGTTGCGCTACACGCGCGAGACCGAGGGCAACTGGCGCATCATGGTCGCCCGCCGGGTGCCGCGCGAGCAGTTCTACTGGATCACTTCGGTGCCGGTGCCGCTCGATTCGCCCAACGTGCTGGTCAACATGCAGCCGTTGCGCGGCATCGAGCTGCCGAAGGATTCGGGCTTTCTGTCGGTGCGCCCGAGTTTCACCGTGCGGCGCGAACGGACGCAGGACAGCGGTTCGCCTGCGGTCACGAACTCCGGCCTGCAGGCCACGCTCGACCTGAAGTGGCGGCCCACGCCCGATCTCGTGGTCGACGCCACGATCCGCCCCGACTTCTCGCAGATCGACCTCGACGTGCCGCAGCTGGGGGGCAACACCCGCTATGCGCTTTACTACCCTGAGAAGCGACCGTTCTTCTTTGAGGCCAGTGACGTCCTGCGCTCACCGACCGATGCGCTGTACACGCGCAGCTTCACCGCGCCGATCTGGGGCCTGCGCGCAACGTGGCGCGGCATCGCGCACGCTGGCACAGCGATCGCGGTCGACGACCGCGGCGGCGGCCTGGTCCTGTTGCCCGGCGCCTACGGCACCAACTACGCCGACCAGCCATCGTCGCGCACCATTGCCGCGCGCCAGTTGAGCGACGTCGGGCCGCTGCAGATCGGCGGCATCGTCGCCGCGCGCCGTTACGACCGCGACATCGGCGAGAACGTCGTGATGGGCCCCGATCTGGGCTGGCAGGTGAACGACAGCCTGCGCGTGCGCGCCCAGTGGCTGCATTCGCACACGACGGCACAGCCGGACGCCCTGGGTAACCTGCAGCTGGGCCCGGCCACCGATGGTGATCGCCTCTACTTGCGCGCGGTGAACCAGACCGAGCGCGATCAGGCCGATATCACGCTCAACGATATTGGCGCGGGCTTCCGGCACGACACCGGCTTCGTCAACCAGGCCGGTGTTCGAGCCGCTGAGACGCACTACGGCTTCAACCGGCGACAGTGGGGCCCTTTCAACGAGTTCTGGTTCAACTTCAACCTGAACCATGCGCGCGACCGGCAAACGGGCGAGACCGTCAAGACCGATCTGTTTCCCGGAGTCTGGTTCTCCTCTGCGCACAATACGCAGGCCTCGATCGAACTGCACGGCGCGTCGGCAGTCCGCGCGGCCTCTGGCGCGCCGCTGTTGCATGAGCACTACCTGTCGGGCACCTACTCGGTGACGCCGGCCGAGTGGTTCCCGCTGCTGGACTCGTCGTTCGCGGTGGGGCGACTGGCCGACGTGCTTGCCAATCGGGTGCGCCCAGGAGCCCGTGCCAGCGCGATGACGCGCCTGCGGCCATGGAAGGCGCTGGAGTTCGAACCCCGCGTCTCCTACGCCGACCTGTATAACGACGGCCGCCAGACTTACCGCGAGACGGCGGTGTCGCTCAATGCAGTGTGGTTCCTGGACGCCTCGCGCAATCTTCGCGTGATCGTGCAACGTACGCTGCTGGACCGCCTGCCGGAGCCCAGCGTCGCCAGCGAGCATGACCGCGGCAAGGTGGCGTCGGTCACGTACACGTGGCGCCGCTCGATGGGCACGGTGCTGTACGCAGGCGCGAGCTATTCGAAGAGTGCATCACCGCTGCCGGCGTACTCGCGCGGCGCCGAAGCCTTCGTCAAGCTCCAGTTCGACCTCGACGAGGTGCGGCGGATGCTGTGAACTGACGCCTCAGGCCTTCAGCACAACCAGCACCTCCTCCAGCATTTTCTTGGCGTCGCCGAAAAGCATCCGGTTGCTTTCCTTGTAGAACAGCGGATTGTCGACGCCCGCGTAACCCGAAGCCATGCTGCGCTTCATGACGATCGAGGTCTTGGCCTTCCATACTTCGAGCACCGGCATGCCGGCAATCGGACTGGTCGGGTCATCCTGCGCGGCCGGGTTCACGATGTCGTTGGCGCCGATCACCATGGCGACGTCGGTGGTGGGGAAGTCCTCGTTGAGCTCATCCATCTCCATCACGATGTCATAGGGCACCCTGGCTTCGGCCAGCAGCACGTTCATGTGGCCGGGCATGCGGCCCGCCACCGGATGGATGCCGAAGCGGACATTGACGCCCTTCTCGCGCAGGTGCTTGGTGATTTCATACACCGTGTGCTGCGCCTGGGCCACCGCCATGCCATAGCCGGGAACGATGATCACGCTCTTGGCCTCCTTGAGCAATTCCGCGGTTTCGGTGGCGCTGATGGGCGCCACTTCACCAGCCGGTTGCGCCGCATCGCCCTTGGGCGCCGGCTTGCCGCCACCGGTGCCAAAGCCACCGGCAATGACGCTGACGAAGTTGCGGTTCATGGCGCGGCACATGATGTAGGACAGGATCGCACCGGAGGAACCGACCAGGGCCCCG
>JANYAN010000279.1 GCA_025361305.1 Burkholderiales bacterium | reverse complement strand
TCCAGTAGCGCCTTGCGGTCCACGCCGCCCGCGCTGAAGTGGCGCCACCGGCTGTGCGCAGGGATGTGCATCCGCGGGTAACGGCGGCGTGTGGCCTGGACCGTTTCGCCGACCGCGGTCTCGAAGAACCCATCGTCCACGATGAACCACGCAGATTCGCCGTGGCGGGCTCGTGAAAGCAGCTGGCGGGCACGTTCACGGATGGTGGATGTCGCCCGCAGAACGGCCGCAGCCTGTTCTGCCTGGGCATGCCTCGCTGAACCGGCGTCGCCGGTCATGGTTCCAGCCCTCGACCCTTGGGCTTGGTCAGCTCATGGGCATCGGGCACCTCTCCGGACGTGAAGTATCCGGCCGCAACCTTGGCGTCCATCTCGACGCGCGCATCAGCCGGGATCAGCGAGTCGGGGATATTGACGCGCTCGCCGACCTCGATGCCCGAGCCGCTGATGGCGTCGTACTTCATGTTGCTCATCGAAACCAGCCTGTGGATCTTGCGAACCCCCAACCAGTGCAGCACGTCGGGCATCAGTTCCTGGAACCGCATGTCCTGCACGCCCGCGACGCATTCGGTGCGGACGAAATATTTCTCTGCCGTATCCCCGCCGACCTGGCGCTTGCGCGCGTTGTAGACCAGGAATTTGGTCACTTCGCCCAGCGCACGGCCTTCCTTGCGCGAGTAGGAAACCAGGCCAACGCCGCCTCGCTGCGCTCCCTGTATGCATTCCTCGATGGCGTGGGTCAGGTACGGCCGACAGGTACAGATATCCGAGCCGAAGACGTCGGAACCATTGCACTCGTCGTGCACCCGTGCGGTGAGCTCGACACCCGGGTCGGCCAGATCGCGCGGATTGCCGAAGATGTAGACGGTCTGGCCGCCGATGGGGGGCAGGAACACCTCCAGGTCGCTGCGAGTGACCAATTCAGGGTACATGCCGCCTGTTTCCTCGAACAGGACACGCCGCAATTCACTCTCGCTACAGCCGAAGCGCCTGGCCACGCCGGGCAGGTACCAGACCGGCTCAATGGCTGCCTTGGTGACCGTCGCCGCGCCGCCGGCCGTGAGGAACTTGCCATCGGCCCTGAGCCGGCCCGCCTGCAGTGCCTCGATCACCTCGGGCAGGATGACGTGGGCCTTGGTGATGGCGATGCTCGGCCGGATGTCATAGCCGGCCACCAGTTCGTCGGCGTAGGCCGCGGCCACCAGTGCACCCCAGGGATCCAGGCTGACGATCCGGCCGGGTTCGCTCCACTGGGGGTAGGGGCCTATCAGGTCGGTTGGCGCGGTATCGGTCAGGTCGGCACGGTGCTCGCGCGACAATGCCCCGGCGGCCACGGCCAGCGCGCGGTATACGCTGTATGAGCCGCTGTGGGTTCCGATGACGTTGCGGTGCGCCCGGGTCGTCGTGGTGCCGACGATCGGTCCACGAGCCGCGGCTGTGGCCGCGCCCCAGACGATGGGCGGCGCGCTGTCGCCGCCCGCGTGCGAGGTCAGCCGGATATGGCGCGGAGGCGGAGCTTCAACGGGCATGGCAGACCCTCAAACAAGGCACTTTACCGCTTCGGGCGCCCTCCCTGCGCCAACCGGGGCAGCGCCACGGCCCGAAAAGTAAAATGCGGAAGGCGCCAATATATCAATGCGACCAGCAACAAAGGGTTTTCAGTGGCCGGACACAGCAAATGGGCAAACATTCAGCACCGCAAGGGCCGCCAGGACGAGAAGCGGGGCAAGGTGTGGACTCGGGTCATTCGTGAAATCATGGTTGCTGCGCGCCAGGGCGGGGGCGATCTGGGCATCAACCCCCGGTTGCGGCTCGCGGTGGAAAAGGCCAAGGCCGCCAACATGCCGGCCGACACGATCAAGCGCAACATCGACAAGGCCACGGGCAACCTCGAAGGCGTCAGCTACGAGGAAATCCGCTACGAGGGCTACGGCATCGGCGGCGCGGCCATCATCGTCGACACCATGACCGACAACAAGGTGCGCACCGTGGCCGAAGTGCGCCACGCGTTCAGCAAGTACGGTGGAAGCATGGGAACGGCGGGCTCGGTAGCATTCCAGTTCAGGCATGTGGGTCAGCTGATCCTGGCGCCCGGTACCAGCGAAGACCGGGTGATGGACGTGGCCCTGGAAGCCGGCGCCGAGGACGTGATCAGTGACGACGATGGCGCGATCGAAGTCATCACTACGCCGATCGACTTCGAGGCCGTAAATAAAGCGCTGGAGGCTGCCGGTCTGAAGCCGGAAGTGGCCGAAGTGACGATGCGGCCCGAGAACACCATCGAGCTGGCCGGCGACGACGCGGCAAGAATGCAGAAACTGCTGGACGTGCTGGAAGATCTGGACGACGTCCAGGATGTCTTCCACAACGCGGCCATCGAAGGGTAAGCGCCGCATGAAAGTTCTCGTGATCGGAGGGGGCGGCCGGGAGCACGCCCTGGCCTGGAAACTGGCCCAGTCGCCCAAGGTTCAGGCCGTTTATGTAGCGCCCGGAAATGGCGGCACGGCCATGGATCCGCGCCTGGAGAATGTGGCCATCACCGACATCGCTGCGTTGCGCGAATGGGCGTTGCACGAAAAGATTGCCCTGACCGTGGTCGGCCCGGAGGGGCCACTGGCCGCTGGCGCTGTGGACGAGTTCCGGGCCCACGGTCTGCGCGTGTTCGGGCCCACGCAGGAGGCGGCGCAGCTGGAAAGTTCCAAGGCGTTCTCCAAGGCCTTCATGCAGCGGCACGGAATTCCCACGGCCGAGTACGAGACCTTTTCCGATGCCACGGCCGCGCATGCCTATGTGGATGGCAAGGGCGCGCCCATTGTCATCAAGGCCGACGGGCTGGCGGCAGGCAAGGGGGTCGTGGTGGCCATGACCGCTGCCGAGGCCCATGACGCGATCGATTTCATGCTGCTGGAAAACCAGTTGGGCGTCGTCCACAACAAAGGCGGCGCGCGGGTGGTGATCGAAGAATTCCTGCAAGGCGAAGAGGCCAGCTTCATTGTCATGTGCGACGGCAAGAACGTTGTCGCCCTGGCCACCTCGCAGGACCACAAGCGACTGCTGGACGACGACCAGGGGCCCAACACGGGCGGCATGGGCGCCTATTCGCCAGCACCAGTGGTCACGCCCGACATTCATGCGCGGGCCATGCGCGAGATCATCCTGCCCACCATCAAGGGCATGGAACAGGATGGCATCCCGTTCACCGGATTCCTGTATGCGGGTCTGATGATCGACGCCCAGGGACGGCCCAGGACGCTGGAATTCAATTGCCGCATGGGTGACCCGGAAACTCAGCCGATCATGATGCGGCTGAAGTCCGACCTGTACGACGTGATGATGGCCGCGACCTCCGGCACCCTGGATCAGGTCGAATTGCAATGGGACAGGCGCACCGCGCTGGGGGTGGTCATGGCAGCCGCCGGCTACCCACAGGCTCCGCGCAAGGGGGACGTGATTTCCGGCCTGCCGGAGTCCGCCGACGACGCGATGGTGTTCCATTCCGGGACTGCTCGCGAGGACGGCGTCACGTTGACCTCTGGTGGTCGCGTGTTGTGCGTCACGGCCCTGGCCGATTCGGTGAAGGCAGCGCAGCAGCGCGCCTATGAGGTGGCCCGCGGTATCCACTTTGACGGCGCTCAGTACCGGCTGGACATTGGTCACCGGGCGCTGCGCAGTTGACACCGATCAGCGATTTCCCGAGGCCCTATCCGCTGCAGTTCAAGGGCAGCCGGTTGGCCCGGGCGGTGCTGCGCCTGGCCGGCTGGAAGGTTTGCTTCGATGGGTTCCCGGCAAAGCAGGGTGTTCTGGTCCTCTATCCGCACACCAGCAACTGGGATTTCATCGTCATGATGCTGGTCAAGTGGTCGGTTGGCGTGACGGTTCGGTTCTGGGGCAAGGCCCGGTTGTTCAAGGTGCCCCTGTTCGGTCCGTGGTTGCGCTGGGTGGGCGGCGTGCCGGTCGAACGCACGGCGCGGCACGGCGTCACTGCCCAGGCCATCGACATCCTGCGGCGGCGGCGCGAAGAAGGCCGGTATTTCTGGCTTGGGCTGGCGCCGGAGGGCACCCGCAAGTACCTGCCAGGCCTGCGCAGCGGTTTCTACCGGACGGCGCTGGGTGCCGGCGTCCCGCTGGGACTGGTGAAACTCGATTACGGGCGCAGGGAAGTGGTGGTGCAGGATTTCATAGCCCTCAGTGGCGATGCAGCCGCCGACATGGCGCGCATCGCGGCGGTTTACGAGGGCGTTCGCGGCTGCGTTCCCGGCCGCGCAGCGCCACTGGAACTGCTGGATCCGGACGTTCCAAGAGCCGATACCATAGCGCGACCATGACCGATGCCTCCTTGAGTGTCGGGGCTGTGCGCCCCTATCTGCTCGATCTGCAACAACGCATCACGGGTGCCATCGCTGCCCAGGATGGCGGAACCTTCCTGTCCGAGGCGTGGACCAAGCCGGCCGGCGAGCCGTTGCAGGGCGAGGGCGTGACCATGATCCTGGAGGGCGGCCCTGTGTTCGAGCGGGCCGGTTGCGGCTTCTCCCATGTGACGGGACCGCGCCTGCCACCCTCGGCCACCCAGCATCGGCCGGAACTTGCGGGATCTTCATTCGAGGCGATGGGTGTCTCGCTGGTGTTCCATCCGCGCAATCCGTATGCACCCACGGTTCACATGAACGTCCGGATGCTGGCGGCCGCCACGGCCCAGGGCGAACCGGTATGCTGGTTTGGCGGCGGGATGGACCTGACGCCCTACTATGGATTCGACGAAGACGCAGCCCATTTTCACGCCGCGTGCCAGCAAGCGCTGCTGCCTTTCGGCCAAGACAAATACCCGCGTTTCAAGACCTGGTGCGACGACTATTTCTGCCTGAAGCACCGCGGCGAGCAACGCGGCATCGGCGGCATCTTCTTCGACGACTTTTCGGAGCTGGGCTTCGACGGCAGCTTCGCGCTGTTGCGCTCGGTGGGGGATGCCTTTCTGGGCGCCTATCTGCCTATCCTGGAGCGGCGCAAGGGCATGACCTGGGGCGAGCGCGAGCGCGAATTCCAGCTGTACCGGCGCGGCCGCTACGTCGAGTTCAATCTTGTCTGGGACAGAGGCACGCATTTCGGCCTGCAGTCGGGCGGGCGCACCGAATCCATTCTGCTGTCGATGCCGCCGTTGGCCAGCTGGGCATACCAGCGCACACCGGCGCCGGGAACCCCCGAAGCCGAGCTTTACAGCCGGTTTCTGGTCCGCCGGGAGTGGCTTTGACGACCATGCCCCGTCGCGTCGGGGTATTTGGCGGGGCGTTCGATCCGCCGCACCTGGCCCACGTGGCACTGGCGCAGGCCGCCGTCGAGCAACTCGTGCTCGACCAGTTACGGATCATTCCCACAGGCCAGGCCTGGCACAAGGCACATGCCCTGACACCGGCCCGGCACCGGCTGGCCATGGCGAATATTGCCTTTGCCGATGTACCGCGCGCGGTAATCGACGAGCGGGAGACGCTTCGGCCCGGCCCGACGTACACGGTCGACACCCTGCGGGAGCTGCATGCCGAG
>JANYAN010000273.1 GCA_025361305.1 Burkholderiales bacterium | reverse complement strand
GGGGGCGAAGGAAATCGAGCCACCGACCTGGATGATCATGTCGGGCACGGCGTTGCGCACGCCGGCAATCAGTTCATTGAACTTGGACAGGCGCTTGCTGCCCTTGCCGTCGAGTTCGCGCACGTGCAGGTGCAGCACGGTCGCGCCGGCGTTATAGCAGTCCACGGCCTTTTGCACCTGTTCTTCCATGGTAACTGCGATGTCCTCGGGAAAATCCGAAGGTATCCATTCGGGACCGTAGGGCGCCGCGGTGATGACCAGCTTGTCCTGGTTTTCGGGGAAAAGGGATCCGTCTAGGAAGTTCATGGCATGTCCTTGATAAGCGTTTGTTGTGCGTGTGGGTGTTTCATAAGGGCGTGTCGCCAACGATGCCGGCGCGCTCCATCTTTCGATGGCATGGCGGGTAGTCCATCACGGCGTAATGCTGGGTGGAGCGGTTGTCCCACATGGCCATGCTGTTGGGCTTCCAGCGCCAGCGCACCTGGTATTCGGGGATGAAGGCCTGGCTGATCAGGTACTGCAGCAGCTGCGCTGCCCCCGGCGCATAGTCCTGCCCGTAGCGCACGTGCTCGGGTGTGTGGAAGTTGGTGAAATGCGTCGCGAAAGCGTTCACAAAGAGAACCTTCTCGCCGGTCTCGGGATGGGTGCGTACCACGGGGTGCTCGGCATCGGGAAACTGGGCCTTCAGGGCGTGGCGTTTCTCGATTGGCATTGCAGCGCCAAAGCTCGCCTCGATGCTGTGGCGGGCCCGCAGCGACGCAATCTGCGTCTTGACGTGTTCCGGCAGCCGCTCGTAAGCCAGAACCATGTTGGCCCACATGGTGTCGCCGCCCACCGGCGGGCACTCCACGCAGCGCAGGACACAGCCGAAAGGCGGCTTTTCGCGCCAGGTGGCGTCGGTGTGCCACGCGTTTTCGTAGCGATCATTGGGCGAATCGGGCGACTTGTAGATGCGCACGAGCCCGGGGTTTTCGGGGTCGCTGCCAGCCACGGGATGGTCTTCCAGTTCGCCGAAATGGCGGGCAAATGCCACGTGTTCGGCTCGCGTGATGTCCTGGTCGCGGAAGAACAGCACCCTGTGCTGGAGCAGCAGCGCGCGTATCTGCGCCACCTGATCGCTGTCACGCGAGGCCACGCCCAGGTTCACGTTGCTCAATTCGGCACCGATGGCGCAAGTCAGCGGCTCGACGCGGATCGAGCGCTGCAGGGAATCCGCATCGACCACCGCGGGTGCGGCGGGTCGGGAGGTCTGGTGGATGGCTGAGGTCATGTCCGTCTCCTTGATGCCCATAGGCTAAGCAATGGACAGGCAATCGAACCCCCCTTCGCAGAGGGGGGTTGGGGGGAGGGGTCGCAGGGGGCTGTCATGCCGGGCTTGACCCGGCATCCATGGATTGCAGGTCAAGCCCACCATGACACGCGTTTAAGACGCGTCGGCCAGCAGCCCCAGGATGCGGGCGCGCGACACAACCTGCTTGCGCGTGCCGGCATCGAGCTTGGCAAACAGGTTCTTCACATGCCACTTGATGGTCTCTTCGCCGACCTGCATCGCCAGACCGATTTCCTTGTTCGACAGGTTTCGCGCCAGCAACTCCAGCACTTCGCGCTCTTTGGGCGTCAGCGCCATGCTTGGCATGGCCCGCAGCCGCGCCGCTTCGCCCGCAGCAACGGGGGCGCGCATCGGCGCGGCCAAGGGGCCGGCGTGCAGACCGTTGGCCGCCGGCATGTCACCGACCTGGCTTACCCAGTCGCCCAGTGCGGGGTGGGCGTCGGCAAACACACGCTTGAGGCCGTACGACTGGGCCAGATCCATCGCCTCGCGCAGCAATGGCTTGGACTTTTCGCCGCAGCGGTCCAGCGCGTAGGCACGCAGACCCAGTAACTCGATGTGCAGCCGTCCCTGCCTGATCTTCTGGGCCATGGCATCGGCACGTGCGAGCGGCTCGAGCGAGCCGCGCCAGTCCTGCGCCGCGATCGCGGCGTAACCCTGCGCGACGGCCTGCAGCGGAAGCACGCTGCGTTGCCACAGCGGCCCATGCAGTGGCGCCTCCTGAGTCAGCAGCAAGTCGATACGGGCACACAGATCCCCGCAGGTCTCGGATCGAAAGCGCCGCGCGTGCAGGCGCACCTGATCCGTCAGGCTGGCCACGCGCAGCCGCGGCAGCTTGCGCACTGTTCCCACGGCATCCATCGCGCCCAGCAGTTCCAGTGCGCGATGCTCGGACTGGGTCGCCGAGGCAATGCGTGCCATAGACCGATAGCCCAGCAGCACACTTTCGGGCAGTCCGCCGCGCTCCAGCACATCCATCCGGTTGGCCAGCAGGGCGGCTGCCTCATCCGGTTGGTCGCGCTCCCACAAGGCGGCAGCCAGCAGCGATGCCAGCATGCAGGCAAAGGAGCTGCGCCGCCCGAGGTCGGCTTCGGCGGCGGCCAATGCCGGCCGCAGCAGTTTCTCGGCCAGCATCACCTGCCCCTCCCAGAGGTAAGTCAGGGCAATGATGAAATCGCTCCAGCGATCGAGGTAGCCGGTGGCTGCACCTGCCGCCCCTCGCGGTGCTTGCTGCTGGCGCAGCCGGGACAGCGCGGGCTCGCCATCGAGCAGCGTGCGGAAGGCCGTCCGATTGGCATGGACCCGCAGCAGCAGTGGGTCCTGCAAAGGTGGCGAGAGGCTCCAGGGATCGTGCAGTTGCGCAAACCGATCGGGCTCATCGGCAAAGATGGCCGCACCGCCAAGGATCAGGGCGCACTCGCAGCGCAGGCTATCGTCAACCCCGCTTTGCGCCAATATCCGCTCTACCAGGCGCTGCGCTTCGTCGTGCCGCTCGCTCAGAGCCAGCGACCAGGCCGCCGCCAGCAACAGCCGTGGACGCCTGTCCAGTTCGTCGGGCGGCAGGCGGCCCAGCCACTCAAGCACAGCGCCCTGTCGCCCCTGTTGCATCAGGGACTCGTAGAGGCTGCGCTCGGCCAGTTCATAGGCTTTCTGGTGCTGCCCGCAGCTCAAGGCGTGGCGCGCGGCTGCATCGAGCAGACCTTGACCGGCGAACCAGTCGGATGCCCGGGCGTGCAGGCCAGCCTGCTCGGTCGCCTGTAGCGCGTCGAACCGCTGCCGCAGCGCTTCGCGGGCCAGCGAATGCATGCGCAGCCACTCGCTCTGTTCGGCGGCGACGAATACGGGGGTGTCACGCACCAGCCGCGCCAACCGCAGCGGCGCATCGTCCGATTCGACGAGCGCGCTGCAAAGGCCTGGATGCAGGTGGTCTCCCAGCGAGATGCGGGTGAGGAAATCGAGGTCGACCGGATCCAGATTGCCCAGCAAAAAGCCGACGAACTGGGCTCGCAGCGCGCCGCCATGCAAGTCCAGGCTGGGCAGTTGGGTACGCGCGCCACCGCTGCCCATCACCGAAATGGCCAGTTGCAGCCCCAGGGGCCAGCCTTCGGTCATCTCATGCAGGCGCGCGGCTTCGTCGCGATCGATCTGGCTGCCGAAGCGGCCACGAACCAGCCCGATGGTCTCGTCCAGGCCGAACCGAAGCTGGGAAGCGCCAACCACAGCGCATTGCCCGTAGGCAACAAGGTCGTCAACGCCGAGCCGGCAGTCGACCCGCGCCGCGACGATGCACCGCAGGTTGGGTGGCGCGTTGTGCAAAAGGTACGCCAACGCGTCGCGCGATTCATCTGGCAGGCGGTCGGCCTCATCGACGATCAGGACGATGTTCAGCGCGCTTTGCGCCACTTCGGCCAGCCAGACGGTGATGCCTTCGAGCCCGCCTGCGGGCGCCGCATCCAGCAGGACATGACCAAACGTGGGGCGGCCGGCGCCAGTGCGCACCGCCAGCGCCAGGCTCTGCACGAAGCGGCGCAGATCGTCTTGCGGCTGGGCCGACAGCCACGCCACCGCGGCGCCGTGTGCCAGGTGCTCGCGCCGCCACTGGGCCAGCAGCGATGTCTTGCCGAAGCCTGCAGGTGCCTGGACCAGCACGACCGGCTGGTCGCGAAACTGGGGGTGGCTGGAAACCAGGCTGGGCCGCGCAATCAGGTGGCGGGGCACACGCGGCGGCGTGACCTTCAGCAGGAGGTCGCTTGCGGCGGCACCGATGGCTTCGTTGGACACGTTACGGCAAATGGTAACCGGCGTGAATGCCTGCCCCCCCGTCAGGGGTAGGGACCAAAGCCGTACTGGCTCCTAAGCTGCGATCAGCGTCGGGGCCGCCGGCCATGCAGCCAGCGTTGTACCGGGAGGCCCGACCATAGGAGCCGACATGTACCGCCATCTGCTCGTTCCCATTGACGGAACAGAGTTGTCCATCCAGGTGGTGGGCAATGCCGTGGGTCTGGCGCGCGCCGTTGGGGCCCGCGTCACCTTCTTCCACGCGGTCGCCGACCACGCCGGGTCGCTGCGCGGCGACCTTGAGATACTTCGCGTGACGTCCGCGGACGACTACAACTACGCCGCCACAGGCAAGACGCGCGAGTTGCTGTCGAAGGCCGAAGCTGCCGCGCGAGCCCTCGGTGTGCCGTGCGAATCGATGTGGGCCGTCAATGACAGACCGGCGCAGGCCATCGTGGCGGCGGCGCGTGACAGGGGCTGCGATCTGATCTTCATGGCGTCCCACGGCCATCGGGGCAAGCTTGGAATGGCCCTCGCCTCGGAGACGCTCACCGTGCTCATGAACGCGGGATTGCCGGTGCTGGTTTCCGCAACGGGGGAGCCTGAGCCGCCCGCGCGCGCCATTGCAGTGATCCGTGACGAGCACCGCTCGCTGGCTGCCGTGCTGCATGCCTGGACCCAACTGCTGGCCGACGCACGGGCCGGGAACACCTCGGCCCATCCGGTTCCGATGCGCGCCATCATCCATTACCTGCGCAATTTTCCGGTGAAGTTGCACCACCCCAAGGAAGAAAAGTACCTGTTTCCCGTGCTGCGCGCGCGCACCAGTGCGGTCGATGCCGAACTCGACGAACTGGAGCGCCAGCACGAGCGGGACCGCGGTCTTGTCGCGGAACTGGCAAGCCGCGTGGAAGCCCTGGCGGCGGGACACGACGACGCGACACGGGTAGCGGCCACGCGCGATCTGGAGCAGGCGGTGGCACGCTACGCCGATTTTCATTGGGAGCACATGGGCCGGGAAGAGGCCGTGATCCTGCCCGCAGCGCAGCAGCACCTGACGGCGGGCGACTGGGAGTCGATCAACGCCGCCTTCTCGCAGGATCCGGATATCCGGCTGGGCGGCGAGACGGATCTCGAATACCACCATCTGATTGCGCGCATCGTCACCCTTGCCGGCGACCGGGACGCTTGAACCGCCGGGTGCGCCTGCATCCGGGTCCCCCTAGAATCCTGCGTTTCAGCCGCGTACGTTCGGGCGCCTCACAAGGGCGCATCGGGCGCTCCTTCCATGTCGCTTTACCGCCTGATTGGCCAGTTCCTGCGTCGCCATTCGGCGGCCTATGCCTCCTCGGGCGCCATGCTGGCCGGCATCGCGCTGCTGACGGTGTGGATCCCGCGCCAGATCGGCCGCGTGGTCGACGGCCTGGTGGCCAACCAGCTGGCTGGAGTCGCCCTGCTGCAGGAATTGGCCTGGCTGGTTGCCGCCGCCTCGGTGGTGTACTTTCTGCGTGTGGGCTGGCGCCTTCGGCTGTATGCCGCAGCCTACCGGCTGGGCCTGGAGTTGCGCGACCGCCTGTATGGCCGGCTGGCACTGCAAGGGCCGGCTTTCTACCAGACCAGCCGCACCGGCAACCTGATGGCGCTGGCCACCAACGACATCGACGCGGTGGAGATGGCAGCCGGTGAAGCGATGCTGGCGGGCTTCGACGGCAGCCTGACGCTGGTGCTGGTCGTCGCCATGATGTCGCTCGGTGTCGATGCGCGGCTGGCGGCTTTCGCACTGCTGCCGTTCCCGCTGATGGCTTTCAGCTTCTGGCGCATTTCGCGCCATGTGCA
>JANYAN010000271.1 GCA_025361305.1 Burkholderiales bacterium | reverse complement strand
GGTCGCCATGGACCGGATCGTCCAGGAAGTAGGTGAAGTTCGACGTCAGGTCCAGCCGCGACTGGATTGCAAAGGCGTTGATCTTGAGCACGCCATTGCCGTAGGTGCCTTGCAGGTCATAAGACAGGCTGTAGCGCGCCGTCTGGCCGCCGTCGGTCGGGTCAATGGCGCCGAAGCGCCCGATCAGGCCACTGTCGACGGCACGCTGGGGAACCTGGTCGGTCGCATTCCAGATGGCCGAATAGGCCATCGCCGTCATGGATTGCCGGTTCTCCCGATCACCTTGGCTGTAGCGCAACACGCCGTTGAGCCGATGGAACCTCTCGGGGTTCTCCCATGGCCCGTTGTTGTGCGCGGCCTCCAGCGCGTACAACAGGTTGCCATTGCCCAGGCTCGCCGTGTTGGCGATCAGTGCGCGGTCGTACCCGCGCTGGCCCACGGTCAGTGAGCCGGTTCCCTGCGGCAGCCGGTCGAATAGCTGGATCCGCGCCGCACCGGCTGACGAGAAGTCGCCCTCGTCCGCGTAGTAAGGCCCCTTCTTGTAGGCAATGCGGTCGACCAGCTCGGGTATCAACCAATTCAAATCACTGTAGCCCTGCCCATGCGCATGGCTGGGCATATTCACCGGCATGCCGTCGACGAAGGTGGCGAAGTCGGTCCCGTGATCGAGGTTGAAGCCACGCAGGAAATACTGGTTCGCCTTGCCGTCTCCGCTGTGCTGAGTCACGATGACGCCCGGAACAAACTCCAGCACTTCGGCCGGACGCAGCGTTGGCCGGCTTTCGATCAGCTTGGACGTTACCGTGCCACCGCTGGCCGCATCGGTGGTGCCGATCGCATTTTCGTAGTTGCCGCGGATGATCACCGTATCGAATTGCGCCGCTGCGGGAGCGGCCAGCGACATGCCCGTCAGGGCCAAGGCGAACAGTCTCAGGGCTCGATCATGGAATTGCGCTTTCAATCGCGGCGCCGTGTCTGCGCGTCCTTCCGGAAGAATGCATTGATCTCCGGCCCCGGTGCGCCCTGCGCAAAGCCGTCGAATCTTCCCTGCTCGGCGATCGCGCGCGCGGCACGCATGAAGCCACCCCAGGCGGTGCGGGCGAGGGCGCCGCCGACGCTGATGCGCCGCACGCCAAGGGCGGCTGCTTCGTCCACCGTCAACCCGCCGGCCGAACCGATCAACAGATTCACGGGCTTGGGTGCAACGGCTTGCACCACGGCCCGGATCTGCTGCGGCGTATGGATGCCCGGGGCATACAGGCAATCCGCGCCTGCCAGCGCATAAGCCTTCAGCCGCACGATGGTGTCGTCCAGATCGGGGCGCCCGACGATGAAGTTTTCGGCGCGGCCGACCAGCAGGGTGTCGCCGCCGGCTGCGTCGATGGCCAGGCGTGCAGCGCGAAGGCGTGCTACCGCATCGTCGATGGTGCGCAGTGGGTTCGCGGCATCGCCCGTTGAGTCCTCAATGGATAGACCGGCAATACCTGTGTCGATAGCCATGTGCACGCTCTGTGCAACGCCTTGCGGGTCGGCCGCGTATCCGCCTTCGAAATCGGCGTTCACCGGCAGCTCTGTGGCACCGACGATCTCGTGCAGGTGACCCAGCACCATCTCGCGCGTCTGCTGGCCGTCTGCGCAACCGAGCGACCAGGCGGCTCCTGCGCTGGTCGTGGCCAATGCCTTGAAGCCCAGGCCTTGCAGGTAGCGGGCGCTGCCGACGTCCCAGGGATTGGGGATGACGAAACAGCCGGTCTCGTGAAGCCGCAGGAACTCACGCCGCCGGTTGGCGATGTCTGACGAGGAGGTAACCATGACGTCGGTCTCAAACTGGTCCATTGAAGGTCGTCATGGTACCGGTGGCGATCCGGTTTGGGCGCCATCCCGAACAGGGGCGTCAGCGGGTCGATTCAGCCAGACGAGCGGCTGCGTCCTTCTTGCTGATGCCCCCCAGTGCCGCGATGGCCGGGAGCTGACTGGCGCGGGGTCGGGTTTTCCCGTCCTCCCACTTGTAGACTGACTGGGCCGACACGCCCAGCAATATTGCAAACTGGGCGGCGGACAGCCCGAGCCGCTGCCGGTGCGCGGCCAACCGCTTGGCGCTGAAACGATGCTTTGTCTGATCCTCGTCTTTGCCCAACGCGACGGGCGCTGCCTTGCCGACCGATTTGCCAACTCGGGCAACACGCTGTTCCAGCGCGGCCACCTGCCGCCTGAGGGCGGCAATGACGGTGCGATGCTGTGCTGATGATTTCTTGAGCTTTTGCGTTTCGGCTCGTACTTCCCTACGGGCGACCCGGGCGATCTCATCTTTCAGGATCGTGGCGATATTTGGCATGGCGACAGGCTTTCCACAACTCAGATACGGGATTTTATCCGCGTCAAACTTCCATCGCGTGTCAGCCGATGATCCGCTCGGACCCTCATTTCTTGCGCTTGACCATTTCCCCGACGATCGCTGTGAACTGTTCGTCGATCTCATGCTTCAGGAATTCGGGCGACAACACCGACGAAGCCGGCCAGGTCGGGATAAGTTCAAGCCGGTACTGCATCTTGGTGCCCCCGGCGTCGGCACTCAGCGTCATCAGCGACTGCTGCTTTTTCATGCTGCCCTTGACCTGGGTGGACAGGATCGTGAGCTGCGGATTCAAGACGATCTCGCGCAGGCTTGTGTAAGAAAAGCTGAGCGCGCCGAACTTGGCTGTGCCCTTCTGCTCGATCGTCATTTGCTTGTCGCCCGGTGTGGCGATGCGGCTCTCGACGACGTTGGGCACCCACTTGGCCATATTCGGGAAATCGGTGAGGACATCCCACACGACGGCCTGGGGCACGGGGGCAAACATCTGGGCGTTGACGATATAGGCATCGCCTTCCCGCGTGACTTCGATGGTGCGCACCGGCGACTCGGCCGCAGCGCTGGCGGCCAATGCGCAAGCGGCCAGCGCGAGACAGGCGCGCAGCCAGACTAGGGAGATTCCTGGAATTGATACACGTGTCGTCATGTCGGGCGGTCCTTTGGCGTGAGAATCCCTACGAGCATAGCGAGTGAAAGGACGGCACGCAATACGCGTTTCCGGTCGCAATCCCGGCGCGCCGGGCCATGCTCAGGGCCCGTGCATTGTGGAATACTCAGCCACGTTCGACCGCCCTCCACCGACTGCGCAGCGCCATGTTCAAGAAAACCCTTCGCAAGCTGACCCCCGGCCGGCCCGACCCCGCGCCAGATCCGACGCTCATGGACAAGGCGGCGGCCATGTTGGCGGCACCTTCGGCCTTGATGCAGTTGACCCCTGCCGACGCCGCCGTGGTGGCGCGATACATGCGTCCGGTGAGCGTAGCCCAGGGGTCGGTGATCATCCGCGAAGGCGATGCCGAGACGACCGGTTTCCTGCTGCTGGTGCTGGAGGGCGAGGTGGTGGTGGAAAGCATCGTGGTGAGCAGGGTGTCGCCCATTACGGTGACGGTGCTGGGCCCGGGCAGCATGCATGGCGACGTGGGGCTGATCGATGGACTGCCGCGCTCGGCATCGTGCACCGCGGGCACCGATGTGGTGGGCGCGGTGCTTACGCGCGCTGACCTGATCCTGTTGCAGCAGGAAAACCCCAGCGTTTGCTCCAAGCTGATCATGGCCATCGCCATGCGGATCGGTGCCAGGCTGCGGGAGAACACCGAGAAGCTCAAGCGCTACGTCCAGTTGACCAAGGCCATGCAGCAGGAAATCGACCACCTGATGCCTACTTAGCGGGCTCCCATGCGACAGCGGCTCGACCAGCTTCCCGGCATCCCGTCCAGGGTGTTGGCGCTGGGCTTGACTCTCGCGCTTGCCGCAGTCGCTCTTGTCCTGTGGCTGGCCGATCCGATCCCGATGCAGAGCCTGCGCCTGGCGCAGTTCGACCAGTTCCAGCGATGGCATCCACGTGATTACACGCCGGTTCCGGTGCGCGTGGTCGACATAGACGAAGCCGCCCTGAAGGAGTACGGCCAATGGCCCTGGCCCAGAACGCGGCTGGCGGAACTTGTTGACGGTCTGACAGCAGCCGGCGCCGCCTCGATTGGCTTTGATGTGCTGCTGTCCGAGCCTGACCGTACCTCTCCGGCTGCCATGGCCCAACTCTGGCATGACCCGCAGGCCACGGCCGTGCTGGCGCGGTTGCCCGATCACGATGCGGTCTTCGCCCGCAGCCTGGCCGGGCGGCCGGTGGTGCTCGGCCAGAATCTGTTGCCGGCGGGCGGCGCCGCACCAGAAAGCCCTGCCAGCGCAGCGCAGTTCCGGGTGGTGCGTCGTGGCGGTGTCGACTTGCAGCAGTGGCTCACGGGTTTTGCATCGGCGGTCGGCCCGCTGCCGGCGTTCGCTGGTTCTGCCGCCGGTGTCGGGGCGTTGAATACGGCGCCCGATGCCGACGGTGTGCTTCGTCGCGTACCGCTGCTGCTGCGGTTGGGGACGCAGGTGGTTCCGGGGCTTGCGGCCGAGGCCCTGCGCGTGGCGCAGCACCAGCAGAACTATCTGGTCCAGGGCAACGAGGCGGGGGTGAACGAGGTGCGGATCGGCAAGTTCCGGGCGCCAACCGACCCGCAGGCCGAAATGTGGCTTCACTATCCCGCTGATCGGCCGGATCTTTTTGTCTCGGCCGCCGTCGTTCTGGGCGGCAAGCTCGCGCCCGATCAACTGCGCGGGCAGATCGTGCTGGTGGGCAGTTCCGCCGCGGGTTTGATGGATTTGCGTTTCAATCCCATGGGTCAGCGGATGGCGGGGGTGCAGGCCCATGCGCTGGCTCTCGAGCAGTTGCTGTCCGGCCAGCATTTGCAGCGGCCGCCGTGGGCGGCGGGGTTCGAGGCGCTCATACTTTTGCTGGGGACACTGGCTGTGGCGCTGGTGGCGCTGGGCGCACCGGTGCGCTGGGCTGCCCTGGTGCTGGCCGCGTTGCTGGCGTTGCTGGGCGGTGGGGTCTGGTATGCATTCGTCGGCCACGCCATCCTGCTCGATGCTGTCAATCCGGGGCTGGCCATGGTTCTGGCCTTTGGCCTTGCCAGCGGCATCCACCATTGGGCCAGTGAGCGGCAGCAGCGCTGGTTGCGCGCCGCGTTTTCCCGGTATGTGTCGCCCAACCGCGTTGCGCACCTGGTGGCGCATCCCGAACAGTTGCATCTGGGCGGGCAGCGCCAAGTCTGCAGCTTCGTCTTCACCGATCTGGCCGGGTTCACCGGGATGATGGAAGCCGGCGATCCCGCCAGTGTGGTCGCCCTGCTGAACGAATACCTGGAAGGCATGCTGCAGATTGCCTTCAGGCACGAGGGCACCCTCGACCGGATCGTGGGCGATGCCGTGGCCGTCCTGTTTTCTGCACCCGTTGCGCAGCCGGATCACCGCCAGCGGGCGCTGAACTGCGCGCTGGAAATGGATGCCTTTGCCGCATCCCACGCCACGCGGTTGCGAGCCCAGGGCATGCCCTGGGGAGATACGCGCATCGGGGTGCACAGCGGGGAAGTCATCGTGGGCAACTTCGGCGGCAGGACCATGTTCGACTATCGGGCATTGGGCGACCCGATCAACACGGCTGCACGCCTTGAAAGCGTGAACAAGCACCTGGGAACACGGGTCTGCGTCTCCGCGGCCGTGCTGGACGGTTGCGCCGGCGTTGCCGTTCGTGCCGTCGGGCGATTGGTACTCAAGGGCAAGAGCCTGCCGCTCGAGGTGTTTGCACCCATCGCTTCGCTGGATGCGACGGTCTGCGCGCCCGCTGACCCGTACGACGCCGCGATGCGGCTGCTTGAGCCGGGAGCGGGTCGGGACGCCGCAGCTGCAAGGGAGCGCTTCGAGGCGCTGGCCCGGGCTTACCCGGGCGATCCGCTGGTAGCACTGCACGCCGGCCGCCTGCGCAAGGGGGCGCCAGACGATCTTATCGTCATGGCCGACAAATAACGCACGGCGTCAGCGCAGCGTGACCTCGACGCGCCGGTTGCGCGGTTCGGCCGTCTGGTCCGGCGTGGGCACCAGCAGGTTGCGTGCCCCGTGCGACTCGATCGAGATCACCGCGTCGGCCAGACCCATGCGGCGCAGCTGCTCGGCAATGGCCGTGGCACGCTGCAGGCCAAGCGCCTCGTTGATTTCAGCGCGGCCCTGGGTGTCGGTATGGCCGATGACCGAAATGTCGACCGAACTGCGGGCCAGCGCACGCTGGACGATGCCCTGAAGCAGCGCCCTGGATTCGCCCGTCAACTCGGCACCGCCCGTTTCGAAGTAAAGGAGGAACTGTTCGGCAAGCGCGGGACGCGCACCCAACGCCGCACCAAAATCGCGTTGCAACTGCTCGGGAGTGACTTCGAAGGGCGGCGTGGCGCCATCCAGGTTGGCGCCCTGCATCGCCTGTGTCAGTACTTGTTCGCCGCGCTGCCCTTGCACGGCAACCTTCCCCACGCTGCCGTCGGGACTGGCCAGCAAGACCACATAGGAGCGAGGCGAGGCACAGCCGGCCATCAGGAGCGTTGCCAGCGCCAGCATCGCCGCAGTCAGGATTTTGGCGAGTGGGCGGCTCATTGCGGTGCCTGCACTTTCGCGACGAACTGGGTGCCACGCACCCCGATGATTCCCGTGGGTGTCTTGACGGAAACCGCATCGGGCTTGAGGCGCGCGATGACGCCCGAAACGTAGTCCAGGGTGCCCCTGGAGAGGCTGGCCGCCAACCCCAGCTTGCCCTGCGCCGGCGCATACAGGTATTCGTCCACCGTCATCTCGGTGTCGGGCCCGAACGACATCACGGTGTTGTCCCGGAACGTGACGCCCAGAGTGGCGTTTGCCTCGGTCTTGAGCTGGCTGCCGGTCTGGATGGGGACGCCGGGTGCCGCCTTGACGCGCTGGCCGGCCGTGGTAACCCAGGATTCCCCTGACACGGTCTTGACGTAGCCGATCGGTGTGGCCTGGGCCATGGCTGCCCCGGGCAGGCCGATCAGGATGCTGGCCAGCAAGGCACCCATCGTGAGTTTTCCTGATCGCATCGGCGTGTCCTCCAAGTCTGTCCGTCGATCGTACACTGCTGGCAGCACAAGGTGGCACCATGACCGCTTCAACCATCAATCGCTTCATCCAGCTGTTCAGCGACTCGTTTGACGCGCTCTCGGCGCGCGTGGGCATGACTGAGATCGAGCAGTTGGCGATGGTCGTGCACCGATCGATGAACGCGCCGACCCGCGCTTACCACGATGCCGGGCATGTGCTCGCCGTGAGCGAGGGTGCCGCTGCCCACGAAACCCTTGCCGCCCTGTTTCATGACGTCGTGTATTTGCAGCTGGACGGCGGCTTTGCACCGCACGTGGCCGAACTGATCGGCGATGCGGTCGAAATGGATCAAGGCACGTTGCGCCTGCGCCCGGCTGCGCCCAATGACGACGCGCTGGCCATCTGTACCGCGTTGTTCGGCTTCACGCCGGGGCAGACCCTGCCGCCTTTTGGCGGCATGAATGAATTCCTGAGCGCCGTTCTTGCGACGCGGCTGCTGGGCCGCCACGTCGGCACACTCGACCTGATCACCGTGGCGGCCTGTATTGAGGCCACGATCCCCTTCCGTGGTGTCGATGAGCAGGGTCAATCGGCGGTGCAGCGGCTGCACGCGCGTGTTCTGGCCCTGTTACCAGACGCGCAGGCCGACGCCCGCGCCGTCGTGCATACCACCGTCGCGCTTGCCAATCGCGATGTAGGCGGGTTTTCAGAGCCTGATCCCCGGGTCTTTCTGTCCAGCACCTGGCAGCTGATCGAGGAGTCGAACGCACCGTTGAATGCCGTGGGTGTCTATTCGGTTCGCGAGTACCGCGAGGCCCTCATGCGGATGGACGGGTTTCTCAGCCAGCTTGATCCCTCGTTGGTCTATCAGGCCTTTGACAGCTGCCCCGATGCCCGCACGTGCGAGCTGCTGGGCATCGCAGCCGGCAGGAACGTCCGTTTTGCCGTTGACTACCTGCGGGCCAAGATCGCCGCGATCGCGATCCTGGAGGCCTGCGCGCTTTGCACCGGCGGCAATTGCCCGATCTCCATGCTGCTGGGCGACATTCGCAGTTTCGGCGGCACGCCCGACCGCGTCGAGGACTTCCTGCCCGTGGCTGCGCAACATTCGAAGGCCCACGTGGATCTGCTGCACGTTCTGGAGCACGGCCGTGCCGTGGTGTCAACCAACGACCTGACCGAGTCGCCTGTGACTGCGTTTGTCTATCGGCTCCTGGGCCACGATGGCACGCAAGCGCTGATGGACCGGGCGCGGGAGATGTACGCGGACCGGTTGGCGCCGCTCGATTTCCTGAAAGCGACCGAAAGCGGCGTGGTGCTGCCGATCATTCGTGCGTGCGCGAAGATTTCCGTGTCCCGCGCCGCGGCGCTCGAAGCGCTGGGGCAGACTTTGCGCCCCCGGAAATAGTGTGAACAGGCCCTACACCATTTGGGTCTCGCCCATCATGATGTCCACGCCGGCCGAGGCGAAATTGGCCAGATCGGCGGCAGTGGCCTGGCCCTGCGGCGACGCCATGGCGGCCCCTATGGAGGCCATTGACGCAAACTCGAGGATGGCGACCAGATAGACACCATGTTTTCCCGCCATGCCCATCACGTCGCCGCGGGTGACTTCGTAACTCAGCAGGCCCGGAACGGTCTTGGCCAGCGGGACATGCTTGTTGAAGTAGTAATCGTCAAACGCCGCGGCATCCTTGGGTTGCTGGTAAATCGCAAAAAGTTTGGCCATGCTGTCTCCTGGTCGAAGCGCCATCGTACCCCCTCCCTGTGCGTCCCGCCGGACGGTTGTAAGGTTGCGCCGCTGACGGCGACCCATTCACTGTGAAGGATTCAGCATGATGACCGGCGATTGGAAACTCAGGGCAAAGGTGTTCGCCCAGCGGCTGTGGCAGCCGACCAGCGCATGCATGACATGCATGCCGGGAAGCCTGGGCAATATCGTGAGCCTGGTCCACTGGGAGGCCGCGTTGCGCACCGGCCTGGCAACTGGCTTCCTCGCGGTGCTGCTGAGCTTCACGCCAGTCGGACGGCTCTACAAGAACCGTTATGGCAACGCCCTGCTGGTGGGCTGCCTCACTTTCCTGGGTGACGCCTGGTCACACCCAAACCATTACGGCGTGGCCTATGCCGAGGCGTTCCTGACAGGCGTCATATCCGGCGCGCTGGCGCTGGTCGGCTCGTACGTGTTCGAGGACCGTGCGCGGCGGGTCAGGGCGGTGTGGGGGCGGATTTTCCGCTAGTCGGGGGCTTCAGGGCGTGGCACCCTGCAGCGTGCGAATCACGTGGGCGATGTCCTGGCTCATGCGTGCCAGTGCACGGCTGTGGGCCGCGGCAAGCGCCTCGAAGCCAGCCCCACCTGCCGGCTCACGCACCGAAGTGCGGCCGTTCTCGGTCTTGCCGTCCCGGGTGCTGCGCACGCTCCAGGCGGCGTTGAGCGATGCAGCTTCGCCGGGCGTCGACTCGAACCCCTGGATGTCGATCACGACGCGGTAGTCGGCCCCAGCATTGAGTGACTGCTGGGACAGTGTGACGCGTTGGGTCCCGAGCATCACCATGAGATCGTGGCCGACCACGCGCGGGATTTCGTCCGACAGCGGAGCCGCCCATCGGTTGAACTCGTCGAACGACACCTGGTTGGGCCCCAGGTTGATGACAATCTGGGGCTGGTCCAGGATCACGGGAATGGACACAGGCCCGACGAGCACAGAGAGGGTCGAGGGCTTGGGCGCCTGGCCGACAGCGGCTGGCGCAATGGGGTTCAAGGTGTAAAAGCGCGGCGGTGTGCTCGCGCAACCCGCGGTGAAGGCGGTGGCAGCGCACAAGGCGGCGATGGTTGCAATGCGGCGCATCACTTGCTCCCTTCAGGTTTGCCACGGATCAGCGTTTCAGGGTGGCGTTCGAGATAGTCGACCAGGACGCGCACCGCACGCGCCGCGCGGGTTACTTCCTGCAGTGTGTCGCGCAGGTCCTGTGGCACCGCTGCATCCTTGCCCAGGAAAGTCGAGTCGGCGTTGACCAGGACACGATCCGCGCTGGCGATGGCGCGGCGCAGGTCTTCCAGTGTCTTCTTGCCTTCGGGAACCCATTGCGCGTCGATGCGACTGATCAGCGCATCGGCGTCCTTGAGTGTCTGGTTCGCCATCACCAGCGCGTTCTTGACCTCGGTGCCGATGGCGTCGAGCGGCAGATTGTCGATCTTGGTCAGGATGCTGCCGAGCTTGGCCTCCATGTCGGCGAAGCTGCCCGAGACCACCGGGAACTCGAGCGGGTCGCTTGACCAGTCGAGCTTCGGTTTGGCCGAGTTCGGGAAGTATTCGAGCCCGATATAGAGCTCGCCGGTAATCAGGCTGCCGGTCTTGAGCTGAGCGCGCAGGCCTCGTTCCTCGATGGCGCGGCGCAGCGCCTTCAAACGGGCCTTGGAGCGCGCTTCTTCAGAAGCGGCACCGGTCGCGGCCCGCTCTTGCGGCGTCAGCATGACCGAGAGCCGATCGGTAAACAAGGTAATGAGTGCGCGTGGGCGGAAAACCGCCTTGGCCGTGTCGAAGACCAGGTCGACCGCGGTGACCTCCCCGACTCGCAGGCCGTAGAGCGTCACCGGCGCCCCCACCGACAGTCCACGGACAGACTCGGTGAAGTACAGCGCGTAGCGCCGCTCCGCCGGATCGGGCTGCTTCATCGCGATGCTGCGCGTACGGTGCAGTGTAAACACCGTGTTGGGCGCCACCGGTGCGCCCGATGCCTGGTATTCGGGCACATCGAATGCCACACCGCCTGCAAGCAGTGCCGCAATCGACTCGGTATGAACGTCCACACCGCCGGCGCCCAGCGAGACGTGGATCCCGCTGGCGTTCCAGAAGCTGGTCTTGTCAGTGACGTACTTGTCGTACGGGGCCTGCACAAACGCCGTCAGCTCGACCGACTTGCCGTCGGGCGCCAGGCTGTACGAGGTGATGCGCCCCACGCTGACCTGACGGTAGTAGATTGGCGAGTCGACGCCCAGGGAGCCCAGACTGGGCGCCTTGAGCACGAACTTGCGGCCTTTCTCGTAGATCACCGACAGGGGCTCCTCCAGGCCGATGAACTTGCGCGAGTCATCTTCCGACTTTCCGACCTCGAAGCCGATGTAGTTGCCCGACAGCAGTGTGTTCAGGCCGGAAACGCCACTGAGCGAAATGCGCGGTTCGACGATCCAGAATTTCGCGTCCTCGACCATCAGGCCGGCGGCGTGCTTGGCGATGCTGGCCTTGACCAGCACCCGTTCGTAATCCTCGGACAGCTCTACCGCCGTCACCACGCCAATCCTCACGTCCTTGTATTTGATGAAGGTCTTGCCCGCTTCGATGCCGGCGGCCGTCTTGAAGGCGATGGTGATGGTCGGGCCCTGGCTGAGGAAGCGCTGGGCTGCGATCCCGATCGCAACGACCGCGGCCAGGATCGGGATGATCCAGACCACCGAAATGCGTGCCCGCTTCTTTCGCACCACGGTCGCCTTAGGAAGGTCGTTCAAATTATTTTCTTCAGCCACGTTCTGCCTTGTGAGGTTTGCGGGTATCCCAGATCAGGCGCGGGTCGAACGCCTCGGCCGCCAGCATCGTCAACACGACCACCGCGGCGAAGAACAGTATGCCAACACCAGGCGCCACCGACATCAGGGGTTGCAACTGCACCAGCGCAACCGTGAAGGCGGCGACAAACACATCGAGCAGTGACCACCGGCCGATGAACTCCACCAACCGGTAGAGCCGCGTGCGGTCGCGGCCGCTGGCGGCCGACCCACGCTGCACGGTAATCAACAGATAGGCCAGCGCGATCAACTTGCCCAGCGGGATCATGAAACTGGCCACCAGCACAATCAATGCCAGGTGCCAGGATCCGGACAGATAGAGAAAGACCACACCGCCCAGGATCGTGTCGGCTTCCTCCGTTCCCAGCGAGGTCGAGTTGAGCACCGGGAGGGCGTTGGCCGGGATGAAACAGATGGCCGCGGAAATGAGCAGCGCCCAGCAGGTTTCGATCGAGTTGTGGCGGCGGACTTCGAGCTCTTCGCCGCAGCGCGGGCAGTAGCCGGGCTCAGCCGCGCTGGCCGGCCGCGAAAGCAGCTGGCACGCCTCGCACGAGATGAGCCCAGCCCGGGCGCCCATAAGCGGCGTGTGTGTCATCGCGGCTGCTCTCCGTCGGCCCAGACGATCCGCTGCCACAGGCCATGCGCATCGAACGTGACCGCGATGGCCGGAATGAGAACGATCAGTATGCCCACCGCGTACATGCCGATCCCCGGTGTGACAGTGGCCAGCTCGGCGATCTTCACCAGGGCGACCAGGATGCCCAGCATCATGACGTCCAGCGTCGCCCACACCCGCAGGTGGCTGGCCCAGCGAAGCATCTCACCGACCCAGTGCGGAGCGGGCGTACTGCGTGACCCCAGTAGCACCGTCAGCATGAACAGCAGATAGCCGCCGGGGGCCAGCACCGCGCAAAAAGCGATCAGCACGGCGGCAAGTGCCTCGTCCTGCTTCCACATTTCGAGGGCGCCGCCCGCCATCGTCGTGCTCGCCGCTCGGCCAATGACCGACAGGTCCATCAGCGGCACAAAATTGGCGACGGCGAAGATGATGGCCGCTGCCAGCGTCAGAGCCAGCGGCAAGTCCTTGGGACCGGGCGGGTGCACGGCGACCACGCAGTCGCAGCGCCCGCAGCACGCCTTGGCGCGGGGGGGCAACGGCGGAATTTCCTGCAGCAGGTCGCAATCGGGGCACGCGATTACTTCGGCCGGCGCCGTCGAGCGTCTCCGCTGTTCGTTCATTGCTGCATGGCGGTGTCGTGGTTCATTCAACCTCCGATGAGCGAGGGCGTTTGTTGCAAATTGTATGCGTAACCCGGCGACTTGCTCCTGACCCGAATGTTACTGGCGACACCCAGGTTGCAACGGGCCGCATTGTCATGCACGATCACCCCATGACCCTGCGAGAAGTAGAGTTGCGCGGACTGATCCAAGCCGTCAGGGAAGGCCGCCTGCCGCGCCGTCACTTCATCCAGCAGATGGCCGGGCTGGGCCTGGGCGCGCCGATGGCGGCGCAACTGCTGATGCATTCGGGCATTGCCGCGGCGCAGACCCTGCCGGTCTACAAGCCGACGCGGCGTGGCGGCGGCGGCGCACTCAGGTTGATCTGGTGGCAGGGAACCACCCTGCTGAACCCTCACTTTGCCAGTGGCGCCAAGGATCTGGAAGGCGCGCGCATCTTCTACGAGCCGCTGGCCGCCTGGGATCCCGAGGGCAATCTGGCGCCGGTATTGGCCGCCGAAATCCCCACGCGCGAAAACGGCGACGTCTCGGCCGATGGCAGGTCGGTGGTCTGGAAGCTCAAACGCGGCGTCAGCTGGCACGATGGCCAGCCGTTCACCGCGGACGACTGCGTGTTCAACTGGGAATACGCACGCGACCCGGCCACTTCGACAACGACCAGCGGGGTGTTCAAGGACATCAAGGTCGAAAAAGTCGACTCGCACACGATCCGCGTGACCTTTCTCAAGCCCACGCCGTTCTGGGCCACGTTCTCGACGGCCCTGATCATTCCCAGGCACCTGTTTGCGCCGTATCCCGGTGCCCGGTCGCGCGAGGCGCCCGCCAACCTGAAGCCCGTAGGCACAGGCCCCTACCGGTTCGTCGATTTCAAGCCGGGCGACATGGTGCGCGGGGTGATCAATGCCAATTACCACATGCCCAATCGCCCCCATTTCGACACTATCGAGATGAAGGGCGGCGGTGACGCCACGTCGGCGGCGCGCGCAGTGCTCCAGACCGGAGAGTTCGACTACGCCTCGAACCTGCAGGTCGAGGACGAGGTACTCAGACGAATGGAGGAGGCCGGCAAGGGCAGGGTCTTGATCGTCCCCGGCGGCGATATCGAGTTCTGCCAGTTGAATCTGACCGATCCATGGACTGAAGTCGAGGGCGAGCGCGGCAGCATCAAGAGCCGGCATTTCGCGTTCGGCGACCTGGCCGTGCGCCAGGCAATGGCGCTATTGGTGGACCGCCAGGGGATGCAGGACTTCATCTACGGCCGAGCCGGCTTTGCAACGGCCAACTACCTGAACGCGCCGGCGCGCTTCCGGTCGCCCAATACACGCTTCGAGTTCAACATTGACAAGGCCGGCCAGATTCTGGATGCCGCCGCCTGGATCAGGGGGGCCGACGGCATTCGCGAAAAGAACGGCCGCAAGATGAGGTTCGTCTACCAGACCTCGGCCAACAGCATCCGCCAGAAGCAGCAGGCGGTCATCAAGCAGGCCTGCCAGAAGGCCGGCATCGATATCGAACTGAAAACAGTGACCGCCGCGGTGTTCTTTTCGTCCGACGTCGCCAATCCGGACACGAACAGCAAGTTCTGGGTCGACATGCAGGGGTACGCCGCGCAGATGGGTGAGCCAGACCCCGAGCGCTTCATGGACCGCTATACCTCCTGGGAAGTGGCGACCAAGGCCAACAAGTGGCAGGGCCGCAATATTGCGCGCTGGCGCCATGACGAATACGACAGGATGTATCGCGCCGCCACCAGCGAACTCGACCCCGTCAAGCGCGCGGCCCTGTTCATAGCGATGAACGACATGATCATCAAGGACGTCGCCGTGATCCCGCTGATCAGCCGTCCGCGCGTGATGGCCCTCGGCCGCAAACTGGTGATTTCTTCGACCGCGTGGGACCTGGAACTGTCATCGTTGCACAACTGGTATCGGGAGTCATGAAACCGCCGGCAGTTCCCTGAGCAAGTCAGCCAGCGCGCGCCCTGGACGGCCTGGCGGCAAGGCCAAGGTCTTCCTCAAACGCCATGCGTGGATAGTGGAACTGCACAGGGCCATCCGGGAGCGAATTCACGTACTGGTGCACCAGGGGGTCGGCGCTCTCGTGCATCTGCGCGGGAGAGCCTTCGGCCACCACCTTGCCCTCGGCCAGGATGATCACGTGGTCGGCGATTTCAAAGGTTTCTTCGAGTTCGTGCGAGACAAACAGGCTGGTCAGGCTCATCGAATCGTTAAGCTGGCGGATCAGCCGCGCCGTGGTCCGCAACGAAATGGGGTCGAGCCCGGAAAACGGCTCGTCGAAGATCACCAGATCCGGGTCGAGGGCGATTGCACGTGCCAGCGCGACGCGCCGTGTCATGCCTCCGGAGAGCTCGCTGGGCATCAGGTCGCGCGCGCCGCGCAGGCCTACTGCGTGCAGCTTCATGAGCACGATGTCGCGGATCAGCGCCTCGGACAGCCCGGTATGTTCGTGCAGCGGGAAGGCGACGTTGTCAAAGACCGTCATGTCGGCGAAAAGGGCGCCCATCTGGAACATCATGCCCATGCGCCGCCGCACAGCGTAGAGATGTTCCTGATTCATGGTGGTCACGTCCTGGCCTTCGAACAGCACCTGCCCCGACTGCGCACGGGTCTGGCCGCCGATCAGGCGTAGCGTTGTCGTCTTGCCGGCGCCCATGGGCCCGATCAAGGCTGTCACCTTGCCCTTTGGAATCGAGAGGGATACGTCATGCAGGATGACCCGCTCGCCGTAACCGAAAGTCAGGTGACGCAATTCGACAATGGCATGGGCCGGGGTATCCATGATGGGCATTCTAAGGATCCGCCCCGACGTCGCACAATTACGCTTTGCCCGGCAACGACACGTTCAAGACATGCACACCCTCCCGACCCCCCGCTTCGACATCTTCTATCGCCACAACGACCTGACGGACCTGCTGCGCGCCTATGCGGCAGCGCGGCCCGGGCTGGTCGAGTTGCGTACCATTGGCAAGAGCCATGAGGGGCGCGATATCTGGCTTGTGGTCGTGACCCATACCGCCACCGGCGCCGACACCGACAAGCCGGCCTTCTGGGTCGACGGCAACATCCATGCCGCCGAACTCACCGCCAGTACGGCCTGCCTGTACTGGCTGCATCACCTGGTCACCGGCTATGGCCAGGACGGCGGTGTGACGCAACTGCTGGACACCCGGGTGGTGTACATCGTCCCCCGGTTGAATCCGGACGGCGCCGAGCTTGCGCTGGCCGACCGGCCGCGCTTCATCCGTTCCTCGACCCGGCCCTATCCCTGGGACGAGGAACCGGTGGAAGGCCTGAGCGTCGAAGATGTCGACGGCGACGGCCGCACGCTCTACATGCGCATCCCCGACCCCCACGGCACCTATCGCAAGTGCGCGCAAGACCCGCGGCTGATGGTCCCGCGCGAGCCTGGCGAGTTCGGCGGGCAGTATTATCGGCTCATGCCCGAGGGCACGCTGACGAACTACGACGGCGTGAAGGTCAGTGTGCTGCCCGACCGCGAGGGCCTGGACCTGAACCGCAACTTTCCGGCGTACTGGCGCCAGGAATTCGAGCAGGGCGGTGCCGGTCCCTATCCGGCCAGCGAGCCCGAGGTCCGTGCGATGGTCGACTTCATCGTCAAGCACCCCAATATTGGTGCTGCAGTGAGTTTTCACACCCACAGCGGCGTCATCCTGCGCCCGATGGGGACGCAAAGCGACGACGACATGACACCCGAGGATCTGTGGATCTACAAACGCATGTCCGACCTGGGCGCCAAGCTGACAGGCTACCCGGCAGTCAGCGCTTTTCACGACTTCAAGTACCACCCCAAACAGGTGATCACCGGAACCCAGGATTGGGTTTACGAGCACCTGGGCGCGCTGTTCTGGACCGTCGAAATCTGGGCCCCCAACAAGGAAGCGGGCATCCAGGACTACCAGTGGATCGACTGGTATCGCGAGCACCCGGTGGAGGACGATCTGAAGCTGCTCAAGTGGAGCGATGAACACTGCGGCGGCCGTGCCCACGCCGCGTGGTACCCGTTCCAGCATCCGCAACTGGGAGCCGTGGAACTGGGCGGCTGGGACCGGATGAATTTCTGGCGCAACCCGCCCTCGCACCTGCGCGAGCGCGAGGCGGCGCGTTTCCCCGCATGGCTGATGCAATTGGCGCTATCGCTGCCGCGGCTCGAAGTGCTTCGCTGCGAAGCCACCGAAGTGGGCGCTGACACCTGGCGAGTTCGATTTGCCGTCGCCAACAGCGGGTACCTGCCAAGCTATGTCAGCAAGCGGGCGCTGGAGCGCAAGGTGGCCAGGGGCACGGTGTTCACCATCGATCTGCCAGCTGGCGCAAGCCTTGTCACGGGCACCGAGCGGCTCTGCGGCCCGCAGCTCGAAGGCCACGCGCCCAAGTCGAGCCTGCAGGCCTTCCTGCCAGACCGCGACATCACGGGCGATCGCGCCGTCGTCGAGTGGCTGGTGCGCGCCCCGCGCGGCATGCGGCTGGAACTGCGTGCGACAGCCGACCGCGCCGGTACGGTGCGCGCCGAACTCGTGCTCGGCTAACTCTCGTCGTCCCCGCGTCGCGCCAGGCGTTACCCGGCAGGGGCTCACACTGTTGCGGTCGCCGCTTCGCACCGACTCCGCTGCGCTGCTCGGCCTGGAGTCGGCGTCGTACAACTCTCTACGGGCGCTGAAGGCGCCCTGCGTTCGGACACGTACGACGAGTCAGACACGTAGCGCGCTTCGCGCACCCGACCCCAAGCCGAGCAGCACAGCCGCCCCAGAGATCGCCCCTGCCGGGTACCGCCTGGCGCGAGTCAAGGATGTTGGTAGACGTGGTGAACACCAGTAGCGCCTCTGCAAAGGCGGGGCCGGGCAGGCCACGACGCATCATTCGCGAGGCGCCTGCGTTGGTTCGATTTTGCGGCCGCGCGCTGTAGCGCGGTTCGTGAACTGACTCGTCGTGGTGGATGCGTCGTGGCCTGCCCGGCCCCGCCTTTGCCGCGGGAGCTACACGAGCAAACACCCTGACCAAACTGGGGTCAGGCGTCGTACTTGAACGACAGCGAGACACGTGCCCGGTAGGCGACGACCTTGCCGCCTTCGACGGTCATGTCCAGCTTCGACACTTCGGCCACCCGAAGGTCTCGCAGCGATTTTGCGGCTGTCTCTACGGCCGCCTTGGCTGCTGCTTCCCAGGAAACCGTGCTGGTGCCGATGATTTCGGTGACACGGTACACGCTTGCTGCGGCTTGTTTCTTGGCCATGGTTCTCACTCCTTCGGGTTGTGAGGCGCGGATGTCGCGTCTCGATTTCATCTTGTTTGAAAAGGCTCGAACCAGTGCATTGTGCGCGTCGGTAACACCTGCTGTCGATGGTCCTGTCGATGGTCCTTGACCGTGCAAATCGCGCGGCGTAGCATCGCATCCCGTCTGTCGCGGGCGTGGCAGGGCGTAGAAACGGTTTTTGTCAGGAGGGTCACATGGCTTATCACCTTGAGGGTCGTCTGCTGGAAGTCTGCAATTGCAACGTTCTGTGTCCGTGCTGGATTGGCGAGGATCCTGACAATGGAACTTGTGACACCATCGTTGGCTGGCGCGTCGACAAGGGAACAATCGATAGCGTGGATGTGAGCGGCCTGACCATTGCCGCGGTGGCGCATGTGCCGGGCAACATACTGCAGGGCAACTGGACCGCGGCGATCTACGTCGACGATCACGCCTCCAAGGCGCAGGAAGAGGCCTTGCTCAAGGTCTACACCGGCCAGGCGGGCGGCCCGGTCGCCGACCTGGCCAAACTGATCGGGACGGTGGTGTCGGTCGAGCGCGCGCCGATCAGGTTCGAAGTCCAGGGTGGCAAGGGTACGCTGGCAATCGGCACCAACTATTACGCCGAGCTCGAACCTTTCCTGGGCCCAACGGGCAAGAGCACCACGCTGACGGAAACGGTCTTCTCCACGGTGCCGGGTGCCCCGGTCTTCGTCGGCAAGGCGACCAGCTATCGCTCGAAGAATCCAGCCCTGGGCATCGACCTGGATATCAAGGGGCACAACGCGTTGCAGAGCACCTTCGTGTTCGACGCCTGACCGTTCTCGCCGACGATCTGCTCGCCCACGCCGCCGGCGGAATTGGCTATGGCCAGCGCAGTGCTTCATCGTCGCGTCTTCCTGCCGGTGCTGGCCGCGCTCGTTGCACTTTCGTGGGCCGCTTTGTGGGCCTGGGCGCTCAGCCCGTACGCGCGTTATCTGGAGCATGGCGACTGGACAGCCCGCGGGCCGGTCGCCTTGCTGTGCAGTGCGATTCCGGGCGGCACGGTGCTTGTGCCGGCCCTGCTGGCAGGGCTCGCCTGGTTCCTCATGACGACCGCCATGATGCTGCCAACGACGTTGCCGCTGTTCGACGCGTTCAACCGTCTGACCCGTCAGCGGCCAGATCATGGGCGCCTGCTGGCTCTTCTGGGTCTGGGGTACCTGGCTGCGTGGGGTGCTTTTGGGGTCGCCGCACATGTATTGCACAGCCTGCTATTGGCCTGGATCGACTCCATCCCGGTGTTGGCCTGGAATGCCTGGCTGGTCGGTACGGCAACGCTTGCGCTGGCCGGCGCATTCCAGTTCAGCCGGCTCAAGTACCGGTGCCTGGAGAAGTGCCGCACACCGCTCGGCTTCGTCATCGAACATTGGCGCGGACGCCAGCAGGCGTGGCAGGCGTTTGCGCTGGGCGCCCACCACGGCCTGTTTTGCGTCGGGTGCTGTTGGGCGTTGATGCTGCTGATGTTTGTGGTCGGCGCCGGCAATCCGGGCTGGATGCTGGCGCTGGCCGCCCTGATGGCGATCGAAAAGAACGTGCCATGGGGGCGGCGGATCAGCGCTCCGCTGGGCGTGGCGCTGCTGGCCGGCGCGGCGCTGATGCTGGCTACGCATCTTTGACGGTGAGGCCGCCGACGATAGACCCACCGCGCGTACTGGTATAATTTACGGCTCAGCGGCTGTAGCTCAGTTGGATAGAGTACTTGGCTACGAACCAAGGGGTCGTGGGTTCGAATCCTGCCAGCCGCACCAGAAATTCACTTTCTAGATCAACAGCTTAGCGATTTGCGTTGCTAGGCTGTTTTTCTTTCTGCGTGACTTTTGCGCGACTTCACTACTGCACCGGCCTATCAGCCGTTGACGACCCGCAACAGGGTCGTCCGGTCCCGCGTGTGGCTCACGCTCTTGGCCGCTTCCACCAGTCCCGCGACGGTAGCCGACGCATAGTGCCGTGGCATACCTTTTGTCGTGCTCACCACGTCTCGCCTCGACGATCGACGAAGCCGCGTCGTTCAGGATCAACACGTGCTTCCGGTTGACCTTGAAAAACTCCGGCGGGACCACGAACACGCCGCGTTTCAGTTCGGGAACAGGCGCTTCCCAAGACCAGCGCAAACCACACACATTCTCACCCCGCGCGCCGGTGTTCACGGCGAACTCCACCATCCTCTGTAGGTATCCGGGCAGCCGCTGCAGAAGCTTCGACTGTTTGGCCCAGGTGATCGGGTAGGGTTCGCGCTTTTGCGCGCGCTCGTCCAGCATTTCGATCAGCGGCGGCACCGTCAACCACGGCTCACCATCCTCGCGCCACACCCGCGTGGCTCTGATGAGCGTCGAGCGCACCACCTCCAGCGATCGGTTGATGGTCGAATTCTTACGACCCTCTTCCTGCCGTTCCAGCTTGAACTGCTCTAAGCCTTCGTTGCAGACCTGCCGCAGTGGCAATGCGCCGATATAAGGCAACAGCAGCTGCACGTGAAAACTGATGAGGTCCAGCGTGCGCACCTTGCGCGTCTGGCATTTCATCAGGTACTTGCGTGCAGCATCTGCCCACAGGCGTTGACCGCCGCGTCGAAGGGCGTTTGCCCGCTGCGCGTCGATCTCCGCTTGTCTGGCACTGAGCCAGCCCTCGGCATCGTCCGAGAGGACTCCACCGAAGCCTGTGTCGTTGGCGGAACGCGGGCCAAGAGTTTGGCGATCGACACCTCCGTCGACTTCACGAGCGCGACCACGTCCGAGCCCGGCTGGAGCTGCAACTCATAGACCGAGCGCGTGGCGACGATCGATGTGACGATGCCCCAGGGCGTCTGCACATCGACTTCCGACAGCACGTCGCCGCGAATGATCTCCTTGACCTGTCCCTTGAACTGGTTACGCGCGTTGACGGCCTGGATTGCCATGGCTTTCTCCTTCGGTTGATGAAACAGTGAATCGGCGGGCAATGCCAATCGCAGCGCATGTGCCGGGCTGGAGCCAATTGAGAGGAGCGATGGGAACATGTCTGGCACCCCATCCTGACGTCGCCTTCCACTGCGGCCGACTCCGCAGGCGCAGTCGGCCGGGCCCTCATTTGGGCGGTCAGGACCCGTCGAAGTCGAGGTTCTCGCTAGCGGCAAGTGCCGGAACGCGATAGCCCATTGCCTGATACCCGCGCTGACGCTTGCTCCACATCCGAAGCAGGGCCGGGTGGGTCGCATCCACGAAATCGACGATGCGCACACGCGTCTTGTCGGCATGTTCGCGGTGCAGCCGCCCGGCGTATTGCTGCAACGTGCCCTTCCATGAAATGGGCATGGCCAATACCAGCGTGTCCAGCGGCGGATGATCGAAACCCTCGCCCACCAGCTTACCGGTCGACAGCAGCACGCGCGGTGCGTCTGACGCAAGGGCTTCCAGTTCGTCGACCAGTGCAGCGCGCTGCTTCTTCGACATTCGGCCGTGCAGTGTGAACAATTTGGGCACCCGACTGTTCAGCGCTGCGCCAATGGCGGCCAAGTGTTCGGTGCGCTCGGTCAGCACCAGCACCTTGTGGCCTTGTGCGTAGGCGCACGCGATTTCGTCAGCGATGGCGGCCGTGCGGCCGAGGTCACCGGCCAGACTCCGGAACACTTCATGGATCTCCGCGTCCGCAGACAGGGCCGCGCGCGCCGGCAGGTATCGGGGCAACACCTCCAACGTGTGTGGTGCGCCGATGGGCCGCGCGGCCACGTGCCGCGTCGGACCGCATTGCATGAAGACGATCGGCTGACGTCCATTGCGCCGAATCGGCGTAGCCGTGAGGCCGAGCACGTACTTCGCCCTGGTGCGCTTCAGAATGGCTTCGAACGAAACAGCGGACAGGTGATGACACTCGTCCACGATGACATGTCCGTAGTTTTCGACCAATTCGCTGGTTTTTCCTTGCCTATGAAGCGACTGCATCACCGCGATGTCGATGCGACCGCTGGGTTTGGTCTTGCCGCCGCCAATGGTGCCGACCGCGCAAGAAGCCTGCTTGTCGGTTGTCAGGAAAGATCGCAGGCGTTCCACCCATTGCGCGAGCAATTCAGTGCGGTGTACCAACACCAGGGTGTTCACGCCACGCCGGGCGATCATCGACGCAGCTGCCACGGTTTTCCCGAACGCGGTAGGCGCGCACAGAATGCCCGTGTCGTGCTTCAGCATCGCTGCCACCGCCGTTTCCTGGTCCGGGCGCAGGCTTCCAGCAAAGTGCACATCCAACGGTTCGCCGCCGAAGCGTTCGTCCCGAAGCTCGCAGCAAATGCCGTTCTCTCGCATGAGCTCGCTGGCGGCATCCAGGCAGCCACGGGGCAGGGCAATGTGGTTCGGGAAGTTCTCGGCGCAGCCGATCACGCGCGGCTCATCCCACACAGAAAGGCGCATAGCCTGCGCCTTGTAAAACTCGGGATTCTGGAACGCCGCCAAGCGGATCAGGCGGTTGGCCAGCGCTTGTGGAAGCGACGCCTTCTCGAAGTACAGCATGTTGGCCAAGGTCGCGGTCAACGATGCGGGCATCGGGCTGGGTAGGCGCTGCTTCGCCGGTCTCGGCCGCTTCCAGGGTTCCTGTTGATCCTCGTCGGTGATGAAGGTGACGTCGAGCGGGTGCGAACCGCCGGTGGCGCGCAGGATCATTGGCTCGATGTCGTGCGGCGCCATGAGTTGCACCGTTGCGAGAAACGCCCACTGATCCGCGTAGGGCTGGAGCGCTTCGTCCACGAACACGCTACCGCCGCTGTCGCGAGGTGCCTTTTGCAGCGGTAACGCAATGAGGTTGCCGAAGCCGCCCTTGGGCATCGTGTCCTGGTTGGGAAACAGCCGGTCGTAGGACGAGAGTTTGAGTTGCCGGGTGCGGGCGCAAGTGTGGCTGATGAGGGCGGTGCCAAGTCGTCTCGCATCCCTCGCCGCGACCTTGGACGAGAAAAACAGCCACGCGTGCGCGCCATTGCCCGAGCGCGAGATTTCCAGCACGGCTGGCACGCCTAGTTCGCGGCAGGACTGGACGAAGGCGCCGGCGTCGGCGCGCCAATCCGCATCGTCAAAGTCGACCGCGAGGAAGTAGCAGCCGTCATCGACCAGCAGCGGATAAACGCCAATGGTGTGGCGACCCGCAAGATGGTCGTAGATGGTCTGGTCGGTCAGCGGCATGAGCTGGCGATGTCCGCAGTCTGCGCACTTGATGCGGGGCTTCTCGCAAACGCCCGCGCGCCACTCGTTCGCGCAGGCGGGCGAATAGCCGGTCTTGCCTGCTCTGCTCTCCCAGCGCACGGGATAGACGTCGGTACGCCCGCGAAACAGGCGACGAAAGAGAAGGACCTTTTCGTCCGTGCGCAGTGGCGCGACAGCAACCGCCGCAGCCGCGGCGTCGGGCTCGCGCCGGGCGATGCCGTGCGCATCCAGCAGCCCAATCAACCGGACATTTTCGGTGTGTAACCGCGCGAGTTCGTCGCTGAAGTCTTTCGTCACCGAGACCTCATCCCGACCACAGGCCCGCGTCAGTCAGGCGGCGCAGCAGCGCCCCGCGTGTCGCATGGCGCACCAGCAAGCGCCGCAGAGCGCGGTCGAAGTCCTTGGGGCTGGACGTGAGCGCATAGCCTTCCGCCAAGTCCGTCAAAGCACGCACGGCCTGGTCATAGCCCGAAGCCGAACCGCGCTGCGCCTGTGCATCGACTGCGGCCCAGCGCTTGTCGACGTCGGCCATCAGCAGCCTCAGGACCGCTTCGCGTTGCCGGCGATCCTCGGCCTGTTGGACTGCACGTTCTTCGGCTTCGCGCTGCCTTCGCACGCCCGTGGCCGATTGGGCGAGTTCGCGCAATTGTCCAACGCTGCGCCGTGGCACAGCCGAAGCGGACGATGGCTGTTGCGCCTTGAGCCAAACTGCCTGGCGGGACCTGATCTGGCGCTGCGCTTCACTCCCCCGACCCTGCGCGATCAGCTTCAACATTGCCGCCATTTCATCACGAGACCACGTGCCGAGCCACACATCCAGGCGAGCAGACTGCGCCAAGTCGTCCACATTGTCACCGCCGTCCTCCAGAGCGCAGGCACTCCCAGCGGCCGCAGCAACCAGCATGTCGGGGTCGACTTCAATGAATTCGACCAGCGCCTGCTGTGCGGGTGACAAGTTCGCCAAGCCGGGTGGCGCTTCCGGCTCGCCGGCGTCATCCCCGAGTTCACCGGCGGCGGCCAGCCACCCAAGGTACAGAGGCCGCAAGTCGCCACGCAGCAGTTCGTCGCGCAATGGGGCCAGGCGCCGCATCCAGCCATGGCCCTCGTCCATGCTGAAGCGATCGTAGTCTTCGCTCTCGTCCAGCAACCAATCGATGATCCAATGCTCGTCGCTCGCCTCGAAGGTCAGGTTGTGCCGGGCGGCGAAGGGCTTCAGGTCCGTCTTACGAAATGTCGGCAGCGGCACCCGCAGGGCGAGTCGGCAACTGCACCAGTTGGCGGTGTAGACGAAGGCATCGAAGTAGCGCCGAATCCAGTCGGCCGGATCGGCCTTCAGGTCGCCCCATTCGTAGTGGTTGACGAAGCCCGCCGGGGTGATCTCGGCGCGCGTGGACACCGCGCGCAGCTGCGCCATTTCGGCCCGGGTGAGTGGACGGTCGATGGCCGCGAATTCGTAGTACTGGTATTCGCTCATTTGGGAGGCGCTGCGAGTTCATACCAAACGCCTCGGCCAGCACCACGCTGGCCAAGGTGCCCACGCTCCACCAGTGCGCGGAAATGCTGTTTGAGCGTGTTGCGATTGCCGCCGGTCAGGCGCATTGCGTCGCCCATCGTGATGCGCCCGTGTTCGCGCGCGAATTCGACGATCTGCAGTGACAAGTCGGGCAGCGCGGCCAACACAAGCTTCTCGCGCTCGATCTTCCGGTTGAGGCGGTGCACCTGCTGCGCCAGGGCGCGCAGGAAGAAGATCAGCCAGGGGTGCCAATTGGCTGCATCGGTTCGAATTGTTCCCTGCGTCTGACGCAACGCGAGGTAGTACGCCTCCTTGCTCTGCTCGATGATGCTTTCGAGCGAGCTATAGGGCACGTAGGCGTAGCCGGCCTGCAGTAGCAGCAGACTTGTGAGAACGCGGCTGAGGCGGCCGTTGCCATCCTGGAAGGGGTGGATCTCCAGAAATACGACGATCCAGATGCCGATGCGCAGCAGAGGATGCAGGCGTCCGGTAAGCGGATCGTTGTCTCCCTCAATGAACCAAGCGATCAGTTCGGCCATCAGGCGCGGCGTGTCGAATGGTGTCGCGGTCTCGAACACCACACCGAGTGGCTTGCCTTCTTCGTCGAAGGCAACGACGCTGTTCGATGATGTCTTGTAGTTGCCGCGGTGCCAGGTGTCCTTCTCGCTGTAGACGAGCAGGTCGCGATGCAATTGCTTGACGTGGTTCTCGGTCAGTGCGATGTCCGCCCACGATGAGAACACCAATTCCATGACCTCGGCGTAGCCCGCAACCTCCTGCTCGTCGCGCGTGGCAAACGTGTTGATCTGCAAGTTGGACAGAAGCTGTTCGACTTCCCGGTCCGACAACTTGCTGCCCTCGATGCGGGTCGATGAGCCGATACTCTCGATTGTGGCGACACGCCGCAGGGCTGAGAGACGGTCGGGTGCCAGCGTGCCCAGAGCACGCCAAGCCCCCTTGAACTCATCGATGCCAGCTATGAGGCCTAGGATCTCGGAAGTGATCTGGATAGTGCTGGGGAAGGGCATTTCATCCAATAATACACCCAATAACACCCATTATTTGAGAGCCCCAGAGCTTGGGATTGGGTGTCAATGGTCGTCCAAGCGTTGCGGCACCGCCTCAGGGAATTGCGCGCCGCAATGCAACGCGGAGGGCTCCGCGCGGATGGATCGCAGCACGAATTCAGCTCACGGGAGCTACTGACATTTCGGATTTCGCACCCGTGAAGTTGCGCGACTTCTGCGCGACTTTTCATCGCGCCCTTCCTTTTCTCAACCGTCCGCCACCCGCAATAGCGTCATGCGGTCGCGCGTCAATGTTTCCGGGGTCGCCCACCCTTGGCCCCGTTGGCTTGGGCTGCTGCAGCTTTCTTGGCGGAGCTCATCCCTCCCATAACGGTTGCGATCTTGTGGCGAGCGACATCTTCTGGGAGCAATGGTCCCAGCAACCCAGGGATGCTCACCGACAGGTCTGATTTCTCAAACAACAAGCCGTCGCCGCCGGGCGTGACATAAGGGGCGGAAAGGCCAACCACTCGCCTGAAAGCCGCTGAACTTGCCTCCGGGTTGGGTGCCGTTGCACTGGGCGCTGGCTTGGCCCTGGTAGCGCTAGACGTGCTGCGCGCCTACGGGCTACCGCTGCTCGTTGGCGGTCTCATTGCACATGCCGGTGGCATGACAATCAAGTACCGAATCGAGACTCGCCAAGGGCCTCCAATCTGGTGGGAGCGTGCGCTCTTCTGGCTTTGTTGGTTGTGTCTCGCTGGATTGGCGATCTGGATTGCTGTAACGATTGCGCGGCAGTAGCCGCCTTGCCCGCGCGACGTGTAGCTCAGGGCCCGCCCTTCGCCCCAGCAACAGCCGGGGCGACTTTGATCTTGCCGCGCATGCCCGCCTGATAGTGGCCCGGCACCAGGCATGCGAAGTCGAATTCGCCGATTCGATTGAAGTTCCAGACGATCTCGCCTGTTGTCCCGGGCTTCACATGAGACATGTAGGGCTCGTCGTGTTCCATGTTCGGGAACCGCTCCATCAGGGCGGCATGTTCCTCCAGTTCCTTCCTGGTTCCGATCACGATCTCATGAAACATCTGCCCGTGATTCTTGGCGACGATCTTCACCACGTCGCCCTGCCTGAGCTCGATCATGTTGGGTGTGAAACGCATGTCGTCCGTCATCACGAGTTCGATGGTGCGTTTCACGGCCTTGGCGTCACCCGCGATGCCCCAGGCTGTTTGTTCCTTCTTGACCGGGCCGGATTTTTTGGCATGTTCCACGCCTTCGTGAGCCAGGGCTCCAAGCGATGCTGCCGCGATGGCAAACGCCAGCAGCGAGTTTAAAAATCTCATCTTGATGTCCTCTGTTTGAAGCATGCGAAATCTGGGGATTCAATGGCCGGTGTGGCCGTGCGGCTTGCGGACTTGAACTTCGACTTCGCCCTTGGGCACGGAGCCCGCCCGCATCACGCTTGCGCTTTCTGATTGGAGGCGAGCCGGTCGAGGCAGTTCCCCTGTGAATTCGTAAGCGGCGGTGCCAGCCGGATGCTTGTACCAGCCTGGGTTCCGATAGTCGCCGGGCTTCTGATTCCTGCGCACCTTCACCACGCTGAACATGCCGCCCATCTCGACGGAGCCGAACGGGCCTTCGCCAGTCATCATGGGCGCTGTGTTGTCGGGCAGGGGCATTTCCATCTCCGACATGTCCGACATGCCGCGCTCGCCCATCACCATGTAGTCGGGGATCAGGTTCGTGATCTCCTTGACCACTTTGCGATGATCGACTCCGATCATCGTCGGCACTTCATGACCCATCGCGTTCATCGTGTGGTGGCTCTTGTGGCAATGAAAAGCCCAGTCGCCTTCTTCGTCGGCCAGAAACTCAATCTGCCGCATTTGCCCGACTGCAACATCAGTCGTCACTTCGTATTGACGTGCAGTTTTAAATGTTGGCCCACCAT
>JANYAN010000215.1 GCA_025361305.1 Burkholderiales bacterium | reverse complement strand
GTTGATTGCCAGGCAGACCGGCAGACCGCGATCGGGCGGCGCAGCCCCAGGCGAAGTCACCGGCGAATCTCCCCCCCTCGGCACCCCGGCTGAAAAAGATCGCGCGCCCATAGCAGTGGGCAAGGGAACAGGCAAGGCTGCAAGCAAAACCGATCGATTGGTGATCGTGGCGCTCGATCCCGGTCACGGGGGTGAAGACCCGGGCGCCGTTGGCCCTGGAGGCACGCGCGAAAAAGATGTCGTGCTGCAAATTGCACTGCGCCTGCGTGACCGCATCAACCAGCAACCGAACATGCGCGCTTTTCTGACACGCGATGCCGATTTTTTTGTACCGCTCAACGTACGCGTCCAAAAGGCGCGCCGCGTGCAGGCTGATCTCTTCATCAGCATTCACGCTGACGCCTTTTTCACCGCGCGACCACAAGGTGCGAGCGTGTTCGCGCTGAGTGACAAAGGCGCGTCAAGCAGTGCGGCGCGCTGGATGGCCGACAAGGAAAACCGGGCCGACCTGATCGGCGGCCTGAACATCAAGGCACAGGATCCACACGTCATGCACGCGATGCTCGACATGAGCACCACCGCGCAGATCAAGGACAGCCTCAGGCTCGGCAGCGCGCTGTTGGGCGAGATCGGCAATGTGGGCAACCTGCACAAGGGGCGCGTCGAACAGGCTGGTTTTGCCGTGCTCAAGGCACCCGACATCCCCAGTGTGCTGGTGGAAACAGCGTTCATCAGCAACCCGGATGAAGAAGCTCGCCTGCGCAGCGACGCCTACCAGGAGGAGCTTGCGGATGCGCTCATGCGGGGCATCAACGGCTATTTCGCGAAGAATCCGCCGCTGGCCCGAACCCGCCAGATGTAACCAGAATGGGCTCATACGATTTTCGTGAGGGCCTGCACGGTGGACGCATGCCAACGCGTTTGTTAACGTAGGGTCTTTTGGACTGCCAAGGCCTACGTGTCCGCCAGCTCTCTCACTCCGCTTGAAATGCCTGCGGCACCTCCCACACCGAGTTGGCGGGCCAGTACCCTCAGCGCCCTGGACGGGGCGGCCTGGATCATCCCCTTCAGCCTGGGCAGCGTGACACTGGTGTTCGCCCGGGTCGGCCCGGAACTGCTGGCAAGTGGTGTTTTCGCCACAATGCTGGCCTTGGCCTGCGTGCACGCGATGACGCTGCGCAACCGGCGGCCGGTGTTGTTCGCCGGTCGCTTCTTTGAAGCGACGATGATGGCCGCGATGATGGACCAGGTGATCGTTCGCCTGCCTGTCTGGGGGCTGACCGATACCACCGGGGTGCGGCTGGCCCTGTTGTGCATGATCGGCGCCGGCGCGGGCCTGTTTGTGGGCGTGCTCTACCTGATCAAGGCCGGCCGGTTTACCCGATACATCCCGGCACCGGTGTTTGCCGGTTTCTATAACAGTATCGCCCTGGCCCTGCTGGTCTCCCAGCTGCGCAGCCTCTCGTCCATGGCCTCGGGGACCACACCGATGCCGGTAGTCGCGTCGCTTGCGACGGTCGCCATGGTCTCGGCCTTCGCGGCGCGCCGCTGGCGTCCGGACTGGCCGGCGGCCGCGGTGGCGCTCGGTTCGGGGATAGTGCTTGGAACCGCGTTGCTTATTTATGGCGGCCATTCGACGCCGGTGGTCATTCCCGGCGGCTGGGCCCTGACGCTGCCGATCTTCATGGCCGATTTCAGGGCCCTGGCCGAGCCAGGCGTCGACATCTGGGCGCTGACGCAGGCACTGGTCAGCAATTCGGCCGCGCTGGGCGTGATGATGTTCATCAACACCACCATGACGGCTCAGGCCCTGACACAGGCCGATGGCAGACGGGCAGACGGCCCGCGCGGCGCGGTGGCAATCGTCGCCGGCATGGCATTGGCGGGGCTGGTCGGTTCGACGCCGATGTCCGCATCGACACAGGCCTCGGCCGCGGCAACCCGTATCAGCCCGCTGACCCCCGCGGTCATCGGCCTGTGCTGCGTGATCACGGCCAGCGTGTACCTCAGCGGTGTGCTCGGATTGCTGCCGCTGGCCGCGGTGGCCGGCGCCCTGATGCGCGAAGCCTGGTTCCAGTTCGACCGCGGCTCGGTGCGGCTGCTGCTTCAATGGCTGGGCCGGCGCCGGATGCCGTCGAACGCCCGCGAGGACCTGGCGCTGGTGGCAGCCGTTACCGCTACGGCCGTGCTGGCCAACATGGTGGCGGCGGTGTTTGCCGGCCTGCTGCTGGGCCTGGCCCTGTTCGCCGTGCGTAACGCGCGCCGGCCGGTGCGCCACATCTGGACTGGCGCTCAGCTTTCATCCAACTGCGCGCGTTCGCGCTCAGACCTGAACGTCCTGTTCGACCACGGTGCGACGATCAAGATATTCGAACTGGAGGGCGACCTGTTTTTCGGCGCCGCCGAGAGCCTGGAACGCTCGGTGCTCGATGGCTCCAAGGGGGCTGTGAGCCTGATCCTGGACTGGTCCCGCGTGCGCCACATCGACAGCAGCCTGGCACTTTCCGTGGCCAACATCGAGCGCGTGGCACGGGCCGATGGCCTGGTGCCGATCCATGCCGGAGCCCACATGCAGGGCGACGGCGTGGGCACCGAACTGCGCCGGTTCCTGTCGGAAGCGCATTTCGAACGCGATCTGGACTACGCACTCGAGCACGCAGAAAACGAGGTGATCGAGCGCTACCGGCAGCACTCACCGACGGACACAACCTCGATGCTCGATGTGCTCGCTCTGTTCGAGGGGCTGCCGCCTCACGAGCGCGCAATTCTGGAGCAGGCGATGCCTGAGCGGTTCTTCCCGCGCGGCAGCGTGATCATTGCGGCCGGCGACCCCCCCGACGAGCTGATGCTGCTGCTGCACGGGTCGGCCAGCATCCTGGTCCACGGCTCCAACGGCCTGGATATCCGGCTTGCTGGTGTGCGGCGCGGCGCGACCATCGGGGAAATCGGCTTTCTGGACCATTCGCCCCGTTCGGCCACTGTGGTGGCGCAAGAGGACGTGGTGGTCGCGGTGCTGGACCGCAAGGTCTATGACGCCCTGTGCGAGAGCCAACCGCATCTGGTGCAACAGTTGCTGGCCAACATCGCACTGAACGTGGTCGCGCGGCTGCGCCGCACCAATCAGCTGGCCCTGGCCCGCTTCGGCGGGCACTGAGCCGACGCGTTAGCCGTTCGCGCGCACCAGCCGCAGCAAGTACTTGCCGCCGGGACTGCCGTAGACGTGACCGTTGCCGAAATTGACGGTCCAGGCGTTGAGGTTGTCCTCGTAGCCCGGGCGCAGGGCCCAGAAAACGGTCGCCGGCGTGTTCGGGAAGGCCGCCGGATCGACCAACGCCTTGCGGGGCAATTCGATGATCCGCTTCTTCACTGGCGCGACGATGATGCCGGTCAGGTCGTCGCGGTTCGGGATACGCCAGGTCTTGCCGGATGCCTTTGTGGCACGCTTGCCGACTTGCGGAAGACCGACGCGATCATCATCGACT
>JANYAN010000202.1 GCA_025361305.1 Burkholderiales bacterium | reverse complement strand
CACCGCGGCGTCCGGTTGCCTAGCGCCTCCCGCCGCCGGTGGACAACTCCTTTCGACACTCGTCAGATTTCGATTTCCCAGTTCTCAGCATCGCCACCACCGGGGAGCCAATAAAATCAATGACTTAGCTGCGAAAGTGGCTGAGTCCTTTTTCATTGCGCCAGGGGCATGTTGCGGCGATTACTCGATCACCTCGGTCGCGCGCACAGGCAGCGATTGCGGCACCTTGACGCCGAGCGCTCTTGCGGCCGTTATACCTGGGTGCCCCTGTCAGATCTGACAGTGACAACCTGCAGACCGCAACCTATTATGAAAGCGTGTCAAATAGGGAAAGCACGTGCATTTGTACGACAAGCTAACTGTCAGAGCCGGTACAGCCGCGCTTTGCTTGTTGGGCTCTACCGTGCTCGTCGCCCCGATGTCGTGCGAGTTCGGCTGGATCCCATATCATCTGGTGGCTGCCGTCATGCTCACGCTGGTGATCGCACTGCCCTTTGTATCCGGTGAGGCTGGCGAGTTCAGGATGAAGCTTCACTGCGCGCGAAACTACGCCACCCTGATCGCCATTTGCTGGCTGATTGGATTGGCCATAGGCAAGGTGGTGGTCAGCTGTCGATGACACTCACACCCTCTGGCCCAGCCCGACCTAGTGCCACTCGATCAGAGCCTTCACCCACCTGACGGCATTCTGCAACGCCGCCCCGATGTCGGTCTGGAGCGTTCCAAGGCGATCGCGGTAGGGCCACAGCATGTCGGCCGCGAACAGCAGCAGGCAAATGATGACGAGCCGGTGAACCCACCGCTTGGGAGGTGGCGCAGCCTCGGACGTGTGCACCGCGGCCGGGGCATTGGCGCTCCCCTCGGGAAGGATTCGCCAAATGATGATCGGTTCGGCGATGTTCTTGAAGGTCTGCGGCCCCATGCACTCTGCCCGCATGGGGGGCACCTTGCGCTTGACTGTGTCGTAGACGATCTGGCTGACGCAGATTCCGCCTTTGGGCGCCTTCGGTTCCAGCCGGGCCGCGATATTGACACCGTCACCCGCCATGTGTCCGCCTTCCACAGGGCGGACATCGCCTATGTGGATACCCATGCGGTGCGTCAGGCCCTGGCCCAACGCCCGCTCTGCATTGCGTTTGCCGAATTCGCCCTGGATCTGCAATGCGAACGTCACGGCGTCAACGGCGCTGGCAAAGCACAGCATCATGCCGTCGCCCATGGTGTTGAGGACTTCGCCACCAAATTGGGCACAGGCCTCGCGCATGCGGGTGAAATCGGCGTGCACCGCCGCGATGGTGGCGACTTCATCGCGGCCCATCCGCTCGGAATAGCCCACCACGTCGGTGAAGATCACCGCGGCAAGGCGCGAGCGCCCAAGCGACTCGGCGCTGGCAATGGGCGCGGGCCCGCTCTCGGCCTGATCGGAGTAGACGTGGCTCACAGCGCTAACCGCCCCGCGCGCCGACCGGCGCACAAAAATACCCCGAGAACCAGGTCGCACATCTTCATCAAATAGGCTCCTCTGCCCTGTGTCGGGCCCCTCGGCTGCTGGCCAGCGGAAAATACGACTGCTGGCGCAGCCAAATGCTGACACTACCCGCGCGCGCCGGCAGTGTCAAGGATTGCCAGCGGCTGGTAATCTTGGCTCCTGCGTCAGCCCTTGTAGCCCATCAGCCGGGGCAGCCACAACACTGTTTCGGGCACATACGGCATGTCGGCCGGCGACTGGCGTCCGCGCGGCGTCTCGTCTGACGCGCTGATGCACGCCTTGCGCAATTCCGGCGTGGCCGGCCTCCTACAGTTAATCGCCCCGCCAGTGCGCATCATGGTTGACATGAAAATACTCAACTTCATCCATGTCACGGTTGCCCAGGCGTTCTACCGATGGGCGTTGAGCGAGATCGATCCGATGCACCCCGACCTGCCGCGCATCGTTCGCCGGCAGCGCGAGCTGGCCGACAAGGCCAGCGGCATGTTCGCCTAGCTCCGGCGCGCTCCACAATGGGGCCTGCGACAGATGTCGCAGGCCCCATTTTCTTGTTGCGCATGAACCTGCTCTGGCTCGAACCCGGTGAAGCGTTTCCTGCCGTCGCTACGGCCTGGGATGCATCGCAGCCCGCGCCCGGCCTGCTGGCGGCCGGCGGCGCGCTCGACGTGGAAACCCTTCACCGCGCCTACTCGAGCGGCATCTTCCCGTGGTTCAGCAATGGTCAGCCGGTTCTTTGGTGGAGCACCGACCCGCGCATGGTGTTGTCCACCCGCGAGTTCCGCCCGCATCGCTCGCTGAGACGGACACTGATTCGCTTTGCAGGCGACCCGGGCTGCGAGGTGCGGTTCGACACCGTGTTCGACGAAGTGATCGAGGCCTGTGCCGCCAGTCCTCGGACCGGCCAATCCGGCACGTGGATCCTGCCGGCGATGGTCCGCGCGTACCGTGCCTTCCACCGTGCGGGCTTCGCCCATAGCGTGGAGTGCTGGATCAACGGGCAACTGGCTGGCGGCCTGTATTGCGTCGCCATCGGACAGGCCGTCTTCGGCGAGTCGATGTTCACACGGGTTCCCGATGCATCGAAGATCGCACTGGCCGGCCTGGTGGCATTTTGTCGGTGCCACGGTGTGGGCACCATCGATTGCCAGCAGAACACCGCCCACCTGGCTTCGCTGGGTGCGCGGGAAATTGCACGCGCTGATTTTGTGGCGCAGGTCGCACAGGACACGCGCAAACCCGCGTTAAGCTGGCGCTTCGACCCCGTATACTGGAGCGAACTCCTGTCGGCGAAGCCTTAAAGCGTGACACACCTCAAGGACCTTCCGCTCCAGACGCTGCAGTTCTATGCGACGGCGCCCTACCCTTGCAGCTACCTGCCGGGTAAGCAGGCTCGCTCGCAAGTGGCCACACCCAGCCACCTGATCCACAACGATGCCTACTCGGATCTGGTCACGGGTGGCTTTCGGCGCAGCGGCATGTTTACCTACCGGCCGTACTGCGATGGCTGTCGCGCCTGTGTGCCGCTGCGCGTGTTGACCGGGGAGTTCCGCGCCGACCGCAGCCAACGCCGCGCCTGGGTTCGCCACGAAAACCTGCAGGCCCGGGTGCTCAAGCTTTGCTTCGTGCCCGAGCACTACCAGCTCTACCTGC
>JANYAN010000408.1 GCA_025361305.1 Burkholderiales bacterium | reverse complement strand
TGGATGAATTCATGTTGTCCCAGTGCGTGACGCTGACAGGGCAACCGGTTGCCTCGACTCAGCTAATTCTGCGGATTCTTGATCCAGTCGGCAATGACCTTCACTGTTTCACGCTCGTAGTTGACGTAGCCGTGCCAGTGCATGGCCTCGCAGGGGTCGCCCACGGGGTCGGACCCGCCTTCGATCAGGATGAATTTCTTGATGGGGGAGGACTTCAGGTCGGCCGTGATGCGGCTTGCCTCTTCAGGCCGGCAGATGCCGCACGCATCGTTCTTGTGATGAACGACCAGCGTGGGCACCCGGATACTCGCGATGTCCTGGGTGGCTATGGCGCCCGCCTTCCTGGACGTCACGCTCGATGTCAAGACGAGACCTTGCACGAGGTTGTCGCCAAGCGCAATCGCGGCGGCAGTCGCCGATACCGATCCCCTGCTGGTACCGACAAGCCAGATGGGCTTGCCCAGCTCTTGCCTGGCGTAAGCCACGACCTTCGCGAGCTCAGCCACATGGTCCTTGCTGACCCGATAAGGGTAGTCCAGGCCACCGAGGTCGGACGCGCGATAGACGAGGATGACATTGACGTTTTCCGCGTAGAAGAGATCACGGCTACGCGAAAGAAAATTGCGGCTTGTCGGCTTGCCGTTGATGATCTTTCCGGTCCCGGCATCACCGCCAGGCAACAAGACCAGGGTTGCCACGGCCCCTGGATTCGACATGACATAGAGGGGAAGGTGGGCGTCTCCTCTGCCGATGTCCAGTTTGACCCATGTCTCGCCGGCGTTTGCCACGAATGCAGTGATGGAAAGAGTGACGAGAACCAGGAATCGACGCATCCGCAACTCCGTAGGGCCCGGCCTTTCGGCGCAGGCAGACAAAAGCCCACAGTCCAAAAGAACTGCGGGCTCGATCTGGTGGCGCTTCACGGATTCGAACCGCGGACCTGTGGATTATGATTCCATCGCTCTAACCGACTGAGCTAAAGCGCCTTAACCCATAATTATAGCCAATGCCGGCACGAGTACCGGGGGACCGGCACATCGGAACGCCCGCCCCTACGGGCAGATATATCCGGCGCCGCCGGGGCTCTTGAAGCAGCCCACCGACTCTGGCAGCAGCCATTTGGGCAGCCACAACACGATGTCGGGGAAGAGCACGACAAATGCGATGGTCAGCAGGAACACGGCATACAGCGGCAGCGAACGCAGCACCGCCCGGCCAAATCCAACGCCGACATACTTGGACGCGACCAGCAGCGACAAACCATAGGGCGGCGTGATCAGGCCGAAGACCAGCGTCGTGATGATCACCACCCCCATGTGCAGCGGATTGATATTGCCGATCTCGGTCAGCTTGTTGATGATCGGCATGAAGATGATGATGGCAGGCACCGCGTCGATGAAGTCGCCGACGATCACAAACAGTACGACCAGCAGGAACATGATCATCGGTCCGCTGGTACCGGCGATGCCCGTGATGTAGTTAGCCACCAGATCCGGGCCGCGAAGGTAGGCCACCATCCAGCCAAACGCGGAAGCGGCCGCCACTGCGGCCAGCGGCAGCGAATACAGCAGACCCGCGTACATGAAGTCGCGCGGCAGCTCGTACACGTGGCGCGGGCGGAACACCGGGATCAGCACCACCAGGATATACACCGCGGCGACCATCCCCGCCTCGGTCGGCGTGAACCAGCCGCTCAGGATGCCCCCCATGATGATCACGGGAATGACCAGCGGCAATGCCGAGGAGCGTGCTGCTGCGGTAACCTCGCCAAATGAGGCGCGTTTCTTCTTGACGCCGACCGGCCCCCAGAAATAGCTGTAGACCATCAGCCCGATGCCGATCAGGACACCCGGCACGACGCCGGCAAGAAACAGTCCGCCGATCGACACGTTGCCGGTTGCGCCATAGACGATGGCCATGATGCTGGGCGGAATCAGGTTCGCCATGGTCGAAGCCGAGGCAATCAGCGCCGCCGTGAAGGCCCGGTCGTAGCCCTCCCGATCCATCTCGGGCGCGACGGTACGGCTGAGCACCGCGACGTCGGCGGTGGATGAGCCGGAGATGCCGGCAAAGAACATGCTGAACAGCGTGACCACTTGGGCCAGGCCGCCGCGCATGTGGCCGACCAGGGTCTGCGCCAGACGGATCATCCGCTGGACCACGTCGGATGAAGCCATCAGTTCGCCAACGAGAAGGAAGAACGGCACGGCCAGCAGCGCTTCGGAATCGATGCCGTGAAACAGCTGCCCGATCATCGACTGCATGCTGATCTGCGTAAATTGCACCGCGATCAGCACTCCGGCGACCAGCGCAAAAGTTACGGGGACACCCATGTAGCCGAAGGTCAGGAACAGCACGGCCATCAGCATCAACACAGCGCCGCTGCTCATCTTGCCAATCCCGCAACGACGTAATCCTGGTCTTCGGGGCCTTCGAAACCATGGCGCCAGCCGTTGACCAGCTGCTCGACAGTGAACAAGGCGATCAGCACACCCGCTGCCGGGACAATCGCCGTGTAGACGGTCAGCGGAATCAGCGAGGGCATGCGATAGCTGCCCAGATCGAGCATCGCGTTCTTCCAGCCAAACCAGATCAGCGCCAGCGCAACTGCCAGCACGATGAGCCGATTCGCAGTTTCGATCAGGCTGCGCGGCACACCGGTCATGCGTTTGGTGATCTCTGTCAGGTAGAAGTGGTCGTTGCGGCGCGTTGCCGCGGCCATCCCGACGAACACGCCCCAAGCGAAAAATGCCGTGGTGACCTGCTGCAACCAGAGCCAGGGCACGCCGAGCGAACGGGTCACCACATCGCATAGCACCGCCAGCGTAAACATGGCGATGCATACGCCGCACAGAATCATCAGCAGCGCCTCAAGCGGATCAAACGCCTTCCACTTGAGGTGGCGGTGCCGCTGCAGGATCAGAGATCTGTGATGCTGGTCGGCCATTGGACTGTCTGGAGCGCCAAGGCACGCCCGTGGGACCGGCTCACTTGACTTCGCGAACCAGCTTGAGGATCTTCACGGCGTGGGGCCCCAGATCGGCCGCCAGCTGGTCCTGAATCGGGAACGCCGCTTTCATGAAGCCGCTCTTGTCGACGTTGTCCACCACCTTGACGCCCAGCTTCTTGAGCCGCTCGCCCGAATCCTTTTCCAGCTGCAGCGCCAACGCGGGTTCTTTCCTGGCAACCTCGTCAGCTGCCAGCTGCACCCATTTCTGCTGCTCGGCGGTCAGGCTGTTCCAGGTCTTGTCGCTGACCCAGATGCAATTGTTGTTTGCCTCGTGTTCGGTCAGCGACAGCACGGGGGCGACTTCGTAGTGCTTGTTCGCCAGGTAGACGTTGACGCCGTTCTCGGCCACATTGACCACGCCGGTTTGTAGCGACGTGTAGACATCGCCGAACGGCATATGCACGATTTGCGCACCGTAGGCGGGGAAGGCGGCGTCCTCGGTCTTGGTTGCCTGCACCCGTACCTTCTGCCCCTTGATGTCGCTCATCGACATCACTTCCTTCTTGCTATACATGTTGCGCATGCCCATCGTGAGCAGGCCCAGGACATGTGCACCCTGCACCGAATCCTTGACCATGTCGCGGAATGCCTGCGAAATGGCCGGGTCGGCGAGCGATTTGGCCAGGTGATCCTGGTCGCGAAAGATGAAATGCAGTGAGAACACGCCAGCCTGGGGCGCAAGGGTGGAAGCGTTGGCTGTCGATGTGATGACAAAGTCGATGTCGCCGGCCCGCATCTTCTGCAACATCTGCGGCTCCTGCCCCAGCTGGGCGCCCGGAAACTGGTTGATGGTCATCTTGCCGCTACTCAGTTCCTTGAGCTTGGCGTCGAAGATGTTGGCCGCGATGCCATAGGCCGTGCTCGGCGGCTGGTCATAGGCGAAGCTGAAAGTGCGGTTCTGCGCCAGGGCTCCACCGGCCCAGCCGACGCTCACACAGAGGGCCAGCGCCGCCAGGGCACGCCTGCGGCTTTGCGATCCCGTTGTCATGTGGTTGTCTCCGAATGTTGTCGTTGCTATCGAACTCAGCACTCCCCGGGGGAAAGGGACTATAGCTTGGCACCCGCTGGAACGCAAACGACGCTCATAAGGGTGTTCACTGGTGCTTGAACTGGGCCTTGCGCTTGTTGACGAAGGCGTCCATGCCTTCTTTCTGGTCGCTGGTGGCGAACAGCGCGTGGAACAGGCGGCGCTCGAACATCACGCCGTCGGACAAGGCGCCTTCAAAAGCCCGGTTCACCGATTCCTTGGCCGCCATCACGCTGAGCAGTGAATAGTCGCTGATCAGCAGTGCTGCGCCAAGAGCCTCGTCCATCAGCTTGTCCAGTGCCACGACGCGGCTGACCAGGCCCGCGCGCTCGGCTTCGTGGGCATCCATCATCCGGCCGGTAAGGACCAGGTCCATGGCTTTGGCCTTGCCGACCGCGCGCGGCAGGCGCTGCGTGCCACCAGCGCCCGGAATGATGCCCAGCTTGATTTCGGGCTGGCCGAAGCGGGCATTCTCGGCGGCGATGATGAAGTCGCACATCATCGCCAGCTCGCAGCCGCCGCCCAGCGCAAATCCGCTGACGGCCGCGATCACCGGCTTGCGCACCGAACGGATGGCCTCCCAGTTGCGCGTGATGTAGTCGCTCTTGTAGACGTTGGCGAACGTGTAGCTGGCCATGGCGCCAATGTCCGCCCCGGCCGCGAACGCCTTTTCACTGCCGGTCACGATGATGCAGCCGATGCTTTCGTCTGCGTCGAAGGCCTTGAGGGCCGCACCGAGTTCGTCCATCAGCTGATTGCTCAGCGCATTGAGCTGCTTGGGCCGGTTGAGCGTGACGACGCCCACTTTGCCGCCTTCGGTGCGCACCTCGATCTGTTCGTAGGCCATGAATGGCTCCCGTTTGTCTGTTGCAATGACGACGACTATAACCAAGGCGCCGCATTGGCCGACCATCTGGTCGGTCAATGGTAGAGTGCCCGTCAGGAGACTTCCATGACCGAACCGACCGTTCTGTATTCGACGCAGGATGCGGTGGCGCTGATCACGCTGAACCGCCCGCAGGCCCT
>JANYAN010000137.1 GCA_025361305.1 Burkholderiales bacterium | reverse complement strand
TTGTCATACCAGTTGCCGCTGTTGGTGCCCACCGGGTAGTCCTGGTACTTTCCGAGCGGTCCTTCGTCCGGTTCGGCTTGCGCCACCGGCGCCAGGCTCAGCAACGCAAAGCACACCGCGACCGCAGTTGCCCAGGAAGTCGATGTGCTTGCCATGAAATGCGCCCTGTCAGTGCAGGACCCGCGGCAACGCCAGGAAATTGAGCAGCAGGCCGTCGAATTGCTCGGGTGCCTCCAGGTGCAGCAGGTGGCCGATATTGCGCATCTCAAGGTAGGTGCTGCCTGCAATGGCCTGCGCCATCTTTTTGACGACTGCCGGCGGCGCATTCTTGTCGTATTCGCCGGCCACCAGCAGCGTGGGCACGTGGATGTTGGCCAGGTTGGCGCGCCGGTCAAACGTTACCAGGGCCTGCAGCGCGCGCCGGTAGGTCGATGGGTTCACCTGGCTCATGCATTGCGTGGCCAGCCTGATGCCCTCGGGCAACGCGCCCGGGCCGATCATTTGCGGCACCAGGATTTCCGCCAGTTCGACCATCGTCTTGCCCGCATCCAGCGGCGCGGTGCGCTGGGCGACGAATTCGCTTTGCCACTGGCCATAGGGCTTGCCGAATGATGGCGAGGTGCCGCACAGGACCAGGCGCTCGACCAGGTCGGGGCGCCGCGCGACCACCTCCTGCGCCACCATGCCGCCCATGCTGTGGCCCAGCAGGGACACGGTGCCGCACTGCAGCGCCTCGATCAAGGCAATGCAGCTCTCAGCCAGGCCCTTGAAGGTATAGGGTTCGATCGGTGCGCTGCGCCCGTAGCCGGGCATATCCCAGGCCACGGCGCGGTAGCCGGAAGACGCAAGCGTCTCGACCTGCGGCGCGAAAGCCAGGTGGCCGCCACCGATGCCATGCAGCATCAGCACCGTGTGACCGGAACCCAGGGTGGTGAAATTGGGGATGACTGCCGCCTTCATGCCACCACCCTGCCTTGGTCCACCACAGTGACACCATCGAGCTGTACCGTGCAATTGCGCAACGGCAAATCGAAGTGGCCCGGTGTGTGGCGGCCGGCCACTTCATTGGCACCCGTACTGTAGAGAAAATTGCCCTCGAAGGCGCGCAGTTCCGTGCCGTTGAAGTCGCGCTTGTCGTACAGCGCCATGCTGTCCCAGCGCGCGCCCGGGTTCAGCCCCCAGCCAACGTGGCTGACGGCATAGGCCTCGCGGGCGCCCCAGGCGGCCAGGTGGCTGCGCATCAGCTCGGCATCGACACCGGCGCCTTCGATCTTCGTCACGTAATCGTTCTCGATCAGCAACCGCACCGGCTGCTCGAGGTAGCGCTTGAAGGTGAGGTTGACGTCGCCCGCGGCCAGCACCAGCGTGCCGTTGACACTGCCAGCTGCCGGGAAGGCCAGCACCAAACCGCCGGGCCAGTGCGTCATGGTGCCCGGACGCACGGTGTAACCCCAGTTGCCACCACAGGTGGCGCCGGCCAGCGAGACCGTCAGGTCGGTGCCGGCTGCCGACGTGACATGCGCCCTGGCCGCCGCGCGCAGCCGCTTGATGTGTTCCTTGACGCGCGGCTCCAGCGTTGCATCGGGCACCAGCCGCGCAAGGGCTTCGGGATGTTCGTTGCTGACGTAAAGCACGCGGGCACCGCCCTTCAGGATGGCGCCGAGCTCGGGCGCGTGCATCAGGCCTTCCACGGTGCAATCGACCACCAGCGTGCTGGAAGACAGGGCAGCGACCACAGGGCCGATGTGGCGCAGGACGGCCGAGGCGCCGGTCGAGCGTGCCACAGGTTGCGCCGCCTCGAAGACGCTGGGCAGCGTCAAGGTGAACGGGGTGCAGCCGATGCGCGCCAGCGCCTGGCGGGCCAATTCGGGCAGCACCGGCCGGCTCTGGCTTTCGCACAGCACCGCGACCGTATCACCGGGCACCAGGGCGCAGCGGCGCAGCACGGCCTCGAAGGCAGCGATCCAGGCCGGTTCAGCGATTTCCTGCAGCATGGTCAAAAGCTATATTATTCATGAAAATTCATGCAATCCGTGCGATGAGCCCACCCCGCAAAGCGCAGCCGCCCAGCTTTTCATCCCAGGAGTTTCGCACTGCCCTGGGCATGTTCGCCACGGGCGTGACAATCGTGACGGCGCGCACCGAAGACGGCGGCATGGTGGGCCTGACCGCCAATTCGTTCAACTCGGTTTCGCTCGATCCGCCGCTGGTGCTGTGGAGCCTGGCGCGCGCCGCTGCCTCGCTGGCGGCTTTCAGCACCGGTTCGCACTACGCCGTCAACGTCCTGGCGGCCGACCAGAAAAGCCTGGCCGAGCGGTTCGCGCTCAAAGGCGCCAACCGCTGGGACAGCGTTGGCTTCACCGAAGGCATCGGCGGCGCGCCGCTGCTCACGGGCGCAGCGGCCGCTTTCGAATGCTTCAACCGCAGCCGCTACGAAGAAGGCGACCACGTGATCTTCGTCGGCGAGGTCGAGCGCTGCAGCTGGCGACCGGGGGCTTCGCCGCTGCTGTTCCACGGTGGCCGCTTCTATACGGAGCATCCGTTTTGAGCCCGGACGCGCCCCGCTTTGTCGATGGCTACCTGGGCTATCTTCTGGGCCAGGCCAACCACGCGCTGTACAAGGATTTCGATGCCCAGGTGCGCGCCGCCGGCCTGAGCTCCATCGAGTGGCGCGTGCTCGCAACGCTGCATGACGGCCGGCCGCTGACGATCAGCCAGCTGGCCCGCGAGGTGCTCTCCAAGCAGCCCACGGTAACCAAACTGGTCAAGCGCATGAGCGAACAGGGCTGGCTACAGTTGCAGGACGATCCCGCCGACCAGCGCTGCACCCTGGTGGCTGTGACGGGCGCCGGCCGACGCCTGGTGCGGCCCCTGGTGGAAAAGGCCCGTGACCACGAGGCACGCCTGCTGCAGCCGCTGGCTGCCGCCGACAAGACCGCGCTGCGCAAGCTTCTGGGCAAACTGGCGAACGGCGCCCTCAGTACACAACCACACCGCGGATCGATTCGCCGCGGCGCATCAGCCCGAAGCCCTCGTTGATCTTTTCCAGCGGCATGCGGTGGGTGATCAGGTCGTCTATCCTGATCTTGCCCTCCATGTACCAGTCGACGATCCGGGGCACATCGAGGGCTTGGCGCATGACGGTGGTGTTGCCGATGCATTCGAAGCTGTAGTCGGCACCGCCGTCAGTCAGCTGCACGATGGCGTCGACGATGTTCTCGTGCTCTTTCGGGTCGAGTACTCGTCGGTATGGCAGATCCCGGTGGCCTTGATCTCCACCAGCACTTCGCCGGCTCTTGGCCCGTCGAGATCGACGGTTTCGATGGTCAGGCGTGCGCCGGATTTCCAGGCGACCGCGGCTCGGGTCTTCATGTGGTAACGCTAACATCGGACCATGCCCGACCGCAAGAGCCATCTGGATTCCCTGGCGATATCGCTGCTGCTGGCCTGCTGCCTGTTCTGGGGATTGCAGCAGATCCTGATCAAAACCACGGTGGGCGAAGTGCCGCCGCTGTGGCAGGCCGCCTTGCGCTTTGCCGGCGCAACGGCACTGCTGTGGCTGTGGTGCGCCGTGCGAGGTGTGCGGCTGTTCCGGCGCGACGGCACACTGCGTGCGGGGCTATTGGCAGGCGCCTTGTTCGCCGGCGAATTCAGCTGCATCTACCTGGGGCTGCGCGACACTACGGCCTCAAGGCTCACCGTGTTTCTCTATACGTCTCCCTTCGTGGTGGCGTTGTTGCTTCCACGCCTGGTGCCCACCGAAAAGCTGCGGGCTGCTCAATGGGCGGGCCTGGCCATCGCGTTTGGCTCGGTGGCACTGGCTTTTGGCGAAGGTTTCGTCTCCAGCTCGGCCGGCGCGCGGCAGCTGCGTGGTGACGCGCTGGCGTTGGCAGCGGGCACGTTGTGGGGCCTGACCACATTGGTCATCCGCGCCAGCCGCCTGTCCACGGTCAGTGCCGAAAAGACGCTGTTCTACCAGGTGGCGGTAACGGCGGTGGCCGCGCCGCTGCTATCACTGTTGCTGGGCGAGACCTGGTCGATTTCCTATTCGGCGTATGCGTGGGGCTCGCTCGCGGCGCAGACCGTCATTGGCGCGTTTGCCAGCTACCTCACCTGGATGTGGCTGCTGCGTCACTATCCGGCGACGCAGATGTCGTCGTTCACCTTCCTGACGCCGGTGTTTGCCCTTGTACTGGGCGTGATGCTGCTGAACGAGCCGCTGACGGTTCAGCTGATGCTGGCGCTTTGCGGCGTGGCGATCGGGATCGTGCTGGTCAACCGCAGGCCGGCAGCCGCCTCAGGGCCGCCTGACTGATCGGCCTGTTCGCGGGCTATCAGCTGGTCCAGCACCCGGCGGAAATGCGCCAGCGGCGCGTCGGCCACCACGGCCAGCAGCTTGAAGTCGGGATCCTCGTCCATGGCCTTCTGCTGGGCCTCGATGATGTGCTTGTCCTCCATGAAGCCTTCGACCAGGCTGGCGTGAAGCGATCGCGAGATGGTGCTGTCCGCGCCCTCGAAATCATTCAGGTAGATCCAGAAGTGATGGGTGGTGCCGCGGGTTTCCGGCGTCATGAACTGGCAGTTGCGGTATTGGCGGGCGCCTTCGAAGTTGCCCTTCTCGGCCCCGCTACCCGCGGGTGAAAAAAGGGTATCCAGGAAGAACGTGCCGGGAATGTGCATGTGGCCGATATTGCGCCGATCGACGTGGTCGGTCTTGTTGGGGATGACCTTGCGGTGAAACGGCGGCGGCGCCGCGTTCATGTGCCAGCGCTCGACCCGAAAGCCCCGCTCCAGCCGTTCCATGTTCAGCGGCTTGGTGACGTAGGCGTATTCCTCAGAGCCGCCCAGCGTCTTGGCATGGACAAAGGCCAGGTGCGCGAAATCGCTCAGGTTGTCCACGATCAGCAGATAGTTGGCGTCGTAGTGCAGGTAGCCCGGAATGCCCTTCCAGCGCGCGTCGCGCAGGTAGGGGAAATCGATGATGTCGTCGGGATTGGCGCGCTGCGGCTCACCCATCCAGATCCACACCAGATGGTCGCGCAGGACCACCGGATAGCTGCGCACGCCCAGCTTGGCGGGGATGTTGTCCTGGCCCGGAATCTGGACGCACTTGCCCGTGGAATCGAACTTCAGGCCGTGATACATGCAGCGCACGCCATCGCCCTCGAGCCGGCCCAGCGACAGCGGTGCACCGCGGTGGCAGCAACGGTCTTTGAGAGCCACCACCTTGCCGCTTTCGCCCTTGTAGAGCAACACGCGCTCTTCCAGCAGCGTGCGGGGCAGCAGCTTGCCGTCGATCAGCTCATGGTCCCAGGCGGCCACATACCAGCAGTTTTTCAGGAACATCGGGGCTCTCCTTGCGTGCTGCGCGAATGGTAGACCTTTGCAAACGCCACATACCAATCCAGGCATGCCGGATTGGCCATCGCGTCCCTGTTGACCACCTTTTCCAGCGGCTGGCCCAGGAGCAGCTTCTTGATCGGCAGTTCCTGCTTCTTCCCCGACAGCGTCCGGGGAATCTCCGCCACCACGAAGATGTCGTTGGGCACGAAGCGAGGTGACAGCGCCGTCTTGATCGCGTCGTTGATCCTGCGCCTCATCGAATCGTCGAAGGCCGTGCCGGGCCGCAGCACGACGAACAGCGGCATGTAGCTTTCGCGACCCAGATACTCAAGGTCCACGACCATGGAGTCCAGCACCTCCGGCAGCGCTTCCACGGCGCTGTACAGCTCGCTGGTGCCCATGCGCAAGCCGTGACGGTTGATCGTCGCGTCGCTGCGCCCGTAGATGACGCAGCCCCCGGCAGGCGTGATCTTGAGCCAGTCTCCGTGACGCCAGACGCCGGGATACATGTCGAAATAGCTGGACAGGTAGCGCGCGTTGCCCTCATCGCCCCAGAAATACAGTGGCATCGAGGGAATGGGCTCGGTGCACACCAGTTCGCCCACTTCACCGATCACCGGCTGGCCCAGCTCGCTCCAGGCTTCGACCGCACACCCCAGCAGGCGACACTGCATTTCCGCGGGCACGAGAGGCAATTCGCGATTGCCTCCGATGAAGGCGCCTGCAAAGTCCGTGCCTCCCGAGATGTTGCACCACCAGATGTCCGGCGTTCCGATCTTCTCGAATTGCGCGGCACCCCAGCGCTGCGCCTCTTCGCTCAATGGCGAGCCGGTGGTCCCGAGCGCGCGCACGCTGCGCAGATCGCCACAGGTCGCGAGGTCAATCCCCGCCTTCATGCAGTTGGCGAAGAACGCGGCGCCGGCCCCGAAAAAAGTGACGCCCAGCTCCGCGGCGAACCGCCACAGCACGGTCCAGTCGGGCCTTTCCTTGCTGCCGCCGGGATTGCCGTCGTAGATGCAGCAGGTCGTCCCGCCCAGCAGCCCGCTGATCTGCGCGTTCCACATCACCCAGCCCGTAGAGCTGTACCAGTGGTAGCGCTCGCCCCAGCTGTTCGGGTGGTAGCTGCAGCCAATGTCGTTGTGCAGGCCCTTGAGCGCCAGTGCCACGATGACGGTGCCGCCATGGCCGTGGACGATGGGCTTGGGCAGGCCGGTGGTGCCGCTGGAATAGACGATCCACAAGGGATGGTCGAACGGCAGCCACAAGGGTTCGAAGGCGGCCGTCTCAGCTTCGCTGCGTGCGACCGTCTCTGCAAAGCGCGCGGCGTCTGGCGCCAGTGCGAGGCCGCCCAGGTTGTCGTGCACGATCACGTGCGTCAGGCTCGGCAGGGCGGCGCGCAATTCGGCCAGCACCTCGGTGCGGTCGAAGTCGCGGCCGCCGTAGCTGACGCCGTCGCAGGCGATCAGCACCTTGGGTTCGATCTGCCGGAACCGGTCGAGCACAGCCGCCGTCCCCATGTCGGGCGCGCAGATGCTCCAGACCCCGCCGATGCTGACCACGGCCAGGAACGCCACTGCCGCCTCGGGAATGTTGGGCAGGTAAGCGGCAACCCGATCGCCCGGCCGGACACCCTGCTCACTAAGGTGCAGCGCCAGCGAAGCCGCCTGGCGTCTCAGGTCGGGCCAGGACAACTCACTTCGCAGGCCTTTTTCGTTGCGGCTGATGATGGCCTGAAAGCCCGCGGCATGGGCTTTGTCCACATGGCGAAACACCTGATGCGCGTAGTTGAACTGCGCGCCTTCGAACCACTTGGCGCCCGGCATCGTGCGCTGCGCCAGCACGGCTTTGTGCGGCGTGGGTGACTTCAGGTCAAAGTAGTCCCAGGCGCTTTGCCAGAACGCCTCCAGATCTGTCACAGACCAGCGCCACAGCGCATCGTAGGAATCGAAGGACAATCCGCGCGTCTCGCGCAGCCACTGCTGGTACAGGCGGATTTGGGGAATATGGGGGGCGGCCATGGCCAAAGATTAGCAGCCTTCAGGCGGGCGGGGGCGCCCTGTGCGGATACAGCATCAGCTGCGGCGCAGCTTGCCCCAGCGCGAGGAAGTCACGGTCGTTATGCACCAGCACCGCCTCTTGCTCCAGCGCAATGGCGGCGATCAGGCAGTCGCTCGACTTGCGGATCGTCAGGCCCTGCTTGCGCGCGTGGCGATAGAGCTGCGCCGCCGCCACAAACGTCCCAAGCCCGTCCAGTGGTTCGAGCATCGTCTGGGCGCCCAGCACCCGGGAAACAGCGCTGAACTGGCGATCGGTATTCACACCCTGCAGCACTTCGAGATAGATCATCTGGGTCAGTGCGAGATCTTCGCTGGCCTCCCGCTCCTGAATGAAGCGGACGGCATCGGTATCCGCCCCACGCAGCCAGTCGATCCACACCGACGAATCGACCAGCAGCATCAGGCCTTCTTTCGCGCAGTCGCCTTGCCGGATCGTTTGGCCGGGGGACGCGCCGCAGCCTGGTAAACCGCACGGGGTTGCTCCACCCGATTGGCCCCCGCATGCGTACCGCGCATGCCGGGCTGCTTGGGATCGTAGTCAGGCTCGACACCACCGATGCCGAACAACTCCCTGACCGAGGGGCGGGTGGCGCGCGCAACCATTTCACGCAGCGCGCGGTCGACCACTTCGCGCTTGGTGCGCGCACCTGAAAGCCGCATGGCCTGCGCCACAACAGCCTCGTCGATGTCGATGTTGGTGAGCATGGATGTGATTGTACAGCTTATATATATATTAAATATATCGCGCGAGCATCGGCACCAGAGCAATATCAGGGACCGCGTTCCAACTCGGTTGGCCCGGCCGGCGGTTGGGGTGGGTCGGGCGCAGGGCCATTCGCGGTCGTTGCGGCGTCGCCTGTCAGCTTTCAGTGTTGACGCCGTTGCGCGAGCGTTCCCGGGATGACTGCCCGCGAGCGTGCCCGGAGGACGACCCACCCCGACCGTCGGCCACGCCAACCACGTTGGAGTGAGGTCAAGCCCGGCATGACAAGCATCACGAATTGAGCCAGCCCCAGACTTTGGGGGGAGTCAATGGCATCTGGATCGTCGGCGCCGCCTTGCCATGCCCGGCACGCGCCAGTGCGTCGGCCACCGCGTTCACTACGCTGGGCACAGCGCCGATGGTGCCCAGTTCGCCCACGCCCTTGACGCCCATTGCGTTGTTGGTGCAAGGGGTGGACTCGTCCATTTCGGTGACGAAGTTGCAGGCGATGTCGTCGGCCCGTGGCGCGCAGTAGTCCATCAGGCTGCCGGTCAACGGCTGGCCGGTCTCACGGTCGTACACCATGTGCTCGTACAACGCCTGGCCGATGCCCTGCACCGCACCGCCATCGAGCTGCCCTCGCACAATCATCGGGTTGACGACGCGGCCCACGTCGTTGACGCTGGAATACGCGACAAGCCGCACTGCGCCCGTAGCCGGGTCGATTTCGACCTCGCTGACATGACAGCCATTGGGCCAGGTGGGCCCAGCCACAGTGCTGGTGCTGTCCATGTGAATGCGTCCGCCCGCCTGCTTTTGCGCAAGCTCGAACAACCCGATGCCCAGGTCGGTCCCCTTCACGCCGTAACGTGCGGCCTCGTAAACGATGTCTTCAATGGCGGCTTCCAGCTCTTTCGCAGCCAGTTCCTTGCCATGTGCCACAGTGCGCTCGGCGCCGATGTGCAGGGCTGTGCCGCCGGTAAACAGCGAGCGCGATCCTGCGCTGCCGAAGCCGTCGCCGCGATCCGTGTCGCCCAGCACCACCCGCACCCGCTCGATCGGCACGCCGAACACATCCACCACCAGCTGGGCCAGGGTGGTGACGATGCCCTGGCCCATCTGGTTCACGGCCGAGAAAACTTCGATGGTGCCGTCACCCAGCACGGTGACCGTCACGCGTTCTTCGAATACATTGCCGCCGGTCCACTCGAGGAAGGTGGAAATGCCAAGGCCACGCAGCTGGCCGCGCGCCTTGCTCTGCGCCGCCCGCGCTTCGAAGCCGTTCCAGTCGGCCAGTGCCAGGCCCTGGTCCATCACCTTCTCGAAGCGGCCTGTGTCATAGGTCTGGCCCATCGGGTTCTTGTAGGGCATCTGCTCGGGCTTGATGAAGTTGCGCCGCCGCAGCGCGACGCGGTCGATCCCGGTCTGGCGCGCCGCCTCGTCCATCAGACGCTCCATGATGAAGATCGCCTCGGGACGGCCGGCGCCGCGGTAGGCGCTGGTGGGCGCCGTGTTGGTCATGACCACCTTGAACAGGTAGTCGATGGTCTGAATGTCGTAGACACTGGTCTGCACCCACGGGCCGATCATCAGCTGGATCACCACGCCAGCGCCGGTGGGATAGGCGCCCACGTTGCCGATCGAGCGCAGTCGCAAGGCCAGGATCTTGCCATCGGCCGCCAGCGCCATTTCGGCGTGTGTCCGCAGATCGCGCCCGTGGGTGGCGGCCAGAAAATCCTCGCCGCGATCGGCAATCCATTTCACCGGCCGCTGCAGGGTATGTGCACACCAAGCGACGGCCGCGTCTTCGGGATACAGGCCGGTCTTCATGCCGAAGCCGCCGCCCACGTCACCCACCGTCACCCGCACCTTGTCTGCCGGCAGCCCCAGCACGTCGTTGCACAGCGTGTTCTTGACGCCCGAAGGCATTTGCGTGCTCATGCGCAGGGTCAGCCGGCCATCCTCGGCCACCCAGGCCAGCACCGAGCGCGGCTCGATGGTTAGCGCGGCCACCCGCTGGTTGGTGATGTCCAGCGTCACGACATGGGCGGCCCTGGCAAAGGCCTCGGCTGTGGCGGCGGCGTTGCCATGGCCCATTTCGGCGGCGATGTTGTCCGGCGCCTCTTCGCACAGCACGGGAGCGCCGGGCGCAGTGGCATCGTTGACGTCGACCACGTGCGGCAGCTCTTCGTAGTCGACCAGGACAGCTTCGGCAGCGTCGCGCGCCTGCTGCATCGTCTGAGCCACCACCATTGCCACAGCCTCGCCGACAAAGCGCACGCGCTCGTGGGCCAGCACTCGCCGCGGCGGCTTGGCACAGGGAGCGCCACCGGCACGCCGGAAGTCGGCGCTTCCCGGCACGGGCCGGACGCCGGCCGCGACCAGCTCGGCGCCGGTATGGGCACCCACGACTCCCGGCATGGATTGGGCCGCCGACGTGTCGACCGACACGATGCGGGCGTGGGGATAGGGCGAACGTACGAAGCACAGGTGCAGTTGGCCCGAAGGCACGATGTCGTCGGTGTACTGGCCCTGGCCCTTGAGCAGCACCTCGTCCTCCAAGCGCCTGACGGACTGGCCGCTGCCGAATCGGGCGGGGACGTTGGTGGTGGTATCTGTAGTCATGGCGTGATTTCTCCAGCCCGGAAGTCTGCCTCATTTCGCGCAGTGGTGCAGCTTGGGCCCGCCGGGCATTGCTCTTGTGCCGCCCAGTCGTTGGCCCTAGCATGGCCGCACACCAAAGGAGAGCGAGGATGACCATGTTCAACTGGACGGAAAAGTCCGCGGACACCCTGCGACAAGGCGGCGTGATCGCGCCCGATGAGCGACTGCCCTGGCCGCAGACCGCGGCCATGGGCGTGCAGCACGTGATCGCCATGTTCGGCGCGACGGTGCTGGCGCCTATCCTGATGGGCTTCGACCCCAACACGGCGATCCTCATGAGCGGGGTCGGCACACTGATCTTTTTCCTCGTCACCGGCGGCAAGGTGCCCAGCTACCTGGGATCGAGCTTCGCCTTCATCGGCGTGGTCATCGCGGCCACGGGTTACCTGGGCAAGGGGTCCAATGGCAACGTCGGTGTGGCGCTGGGCGGCATCATCACCTGCGGTGTGGTCTACACCCTTATCGGCGTCATCGTGCAGGTGGTCGGCACCAACTGGATCGAGCGCGTGATGCCACCGGTCGTCACCGGGGCGGTGGTGGCGGTGATCGGCCTGAACCTGGCCGGCATCCCGGTCAAGAACATGGCGGGCAACAATTTCGAATCCTGGATCCAGGCTGTTACCTTTGTTTCGGTGGCCCTGGTGGCGGTTTTTGCCAGCGGCATGATGCAGCGCCTGCTGATCCTGGTGGGCCTGATCGTGGCCTCTGCCATCTACGCCGTGTTCGCCAATTTCGCGCGAATTGGCAAGCCGATCGATCTGTCGGGCATTGCCGACGCCGCGTGGATCGGCGCACCCACATTCACCTCACCGGTGTTCGACACCAGCGCCATGATGCTGATCGCGCCCGTGGCCATCATCCTGGTGGCCGAGAACCTGGGCCACATCAAGGCCGTCACGGCGATGACGGGCCGCAACCTCGACCCGTACATCGGCCGCGCCTTCATCGGCGACGGGATCGCCACCCTGGTCAGCGGCACGGCCGGCGGCACCGGTGTGACCACCTATGCCGAGAACATCGGCGTAATGGCAGCCACCAAGATCTACTCGACCGCGGTCTTCGTGGTCGCCGCCGTGATCGCCATCGTGCTGGGCTTCTCACCCAAGTTCGGTGCCGTCATCCAGGCGATCCCGCTGCCGGTGATGGGCGGGGTGAGCATCGTGGTGTTCGGGCTGATCGCGGTGGCCGGGGCCAAGATCTGGGTCGACAACAAGGTCGATTTCTCCGACAGCAAGAACCTGATCGTCGCGGCGATAACGTTGGTGCTGGGCACCGGCGATTTCACGCTGAAGTTCGGCGGCTTCGCGCTCGGCGGCATCGGCACCGCGACCTTCGGGGCGATCCTGTTGTATGCGCTGCTGAACCGCCGGCGCTAAGATCGCCAGATGAAACCCACTCTCCCGCAGAGCGCTCGCGCCATTCTCGCCTGGACCGCGCTTGCGCTGGCCGCTGCGGCCACGCCGGCCAGCGCCCAGACCGACGCCCGGCCTTTACACATCGTCGTGCCGTTCGCGCCGGGCGGCGCCCAGGACGTGATCGGCCGCTACCTGGGCGTCAAGCTCACGGCGCGCCTGGGCGTGCCGGTGATCATCGACAACAAGGCCGGCGCCGGCGGGGTCATCGCGGCCGACGCGGTGGCCAAGGCTGCGCCGGACGGCAATACCCTGCTGCTGGCCACCGGCGGCGCCATCACGATCGCGCCACACCTGAACCCCAAGCTGCCCTACGACGCGAAGCGCGATTTCGTCTCGGTTGCGATGGTGGCCGATACACCGATGACCCTGGGCGTGCGCGCCCAAAGCCCCTACATCAGCGTGGCCGACGTCCTGCGCGATGCCAAGGCGCGGCCCGGGCAGGTCAGCTTCGGCTCCACCGGCAACGGCACCGTGTCGCACTTGACCGGCGAGCTGTTCGCGCAGACCGCCGGCGTGCAACTGCTGCATGTGCCCTACCGTGGCGCGGCGCCGGCTCTCGTTGACCTGCTGGGTGGCCAGGTGGCGCTGATGGTCACCAGCTCGGCTTCCATCGATCCCATGGTGGAAGACAACAAGGCGCGGGTGCTGGCCAGCTTCACCACCGGCCGTCTGGCCAACCTGCGCGGGGCGCCGACCATGAACGAGGCCGCCGGCTTCAAGGGCCTGGAAGTGCCCGTGTGGGTGGGACTGCTGGCGCCGGCCAGGACGCCGCCAGCCGTGGTCGAGCGGCTGGCCGCAGAAATCGTCGCCGTCTGCAACCTGCCCGAGACCCAGGAGCGGTTCAAGGGGCTGGGCGCCATCCCGACTTGTGGCGGGCCGAAGGAGCTGGACAAGGTGGTGGCCGACGACTACCAGCGCTGGGGCAAGGTGATCCGCCAGGGCAACATCAAGGCCGAATAGGCATCGCCCATGAAGATAGGAATTGCCGGCGCCGGAGGCATCGCCTTTGCCAGCGCCGCGTGGCTGGGGCACGCCGGTCACAGCGTAGGCCTTTGGTCGCCCGGCGGCCACGGCGCCGACGGCCTGCGCGCTGCGCCGCTGCACGCATCGGGCGTCCTGGACGCTCAGGTCGCGGTTCAGGTAGCAGACAGCGCGCAGGCCCTGGCGGCGAGCGCCGACGTGCTGCTGATCGCCGTGCCGGTCAATGGCCACCGCCACGTGATGGACGCGCTGCTGCCCCATCTGCGCCATGGCCAGGCCGTGATCGTCAGCTCCATGGGTTCGCTCTCGGCCCTGTACCTGGCCGAAGGCGCGCGCGCGCGTGGCCGCGACATCACGGTGGCGAGCTTCGGCACCACCGTGCTCACCGCGCGGCGCGAGGGCGCTGACCGGGTGCGCATCATGACCCGGCGCGCCGAGCTGGGCGTCTCGGCCCTGCCGCGCTCGCGCACGCAGGAGATGCTGGCCTTGTGCCGTCAGCTGTTCGGCGAGGGCTTCAGCGCCCACGACAACGCGCTGGCCAGCGCGCTGACCAACATCAATCCGGTGGCGCACGGCCCGCTGGCCCTGTTCAACTGGACCCGCATCGAGCGCGGCGAGAACTGGCCGCAGTACCACTACATGACGCCGCAGGTGGCGGCCGTGATCGAGAAGCTCGATGCGGAACGGCTGGCATTGGCGGTGGCTTTCGGTGTCGAGGTCCGCACGATCGAGCGGCACTTCGCCCAATCGTTTTCCACGACGGCTGACCGGCTGACCGAGATCGCTGCCGAACTGCACGCCAAGCGCGGTGGACCGCCCGGCCCCACCGACACCGGCACTCGCTTTCTGGCCGAAGACGTGCCTTACGGACTGGTCTTCAACGCGGCCCTGGGCGGCGTGGCAGGCGTGCCGATGCCTTCGACGCAGGCCATCATCGCGGCTGCCTCGCTGATCACCGGAAGCGATTTTCCAGCCGCCAACGACTTGATCGAGCCTCTGGAATTGCGCAACGAATCCGTGGCGGGATTGCTGGCGCGCGTGAACCACGCGTGAGCCGCCGACGCGCCGGCTACTCGGAACCGGCCCGCTTCAAGCGCTCGCTCTTCCAGTAGACGTCGTCGCCGCCGTTCATCCGGTTGAGCACCCGCGCCAGCACGAACAGCAGGTCGCTCAGGCGATTCAGGTATTGGCGCGGCGCCTCCCGGATCGCCTCGGCCGCCCCCAGCGCAACCACGGCCCGCTCGGCCCGGCGCGCCACGGTGCGGCAGACATGGGCCAGCGAAGCAGCCCGGGTGCCCGCCGGCAAGATGAATTCTTCCAGCCGCGGCAGTTTTTCGTTGTGCTCGGCCAGGGCCTGGTCCAGCGCCAGCACGGCCTCGGGTTTCAACAACTCAAACCCAGGAATGGACAGCTCGCCGCCCAGGTTGAAAAGCTGGTGCTGGATTTCCACCAGCAGTTCGCGCACGCCTTG
>JANYAN010000119.1 GCA_025361305.1 Burkholderiales bacterium | reverse complement strand
AGCCGTGGCATTGGCCCTGCAGCGTAAATCAGTGTAGGTCCGGATCAAGCCGCATCGGACATGCGGCGGGAATCACGATAATGATGGTCGTGTTGTTCGAGGAGCTGTTGGAGGTGCAATGGGGGACGTACGAACAGCGCGTTGCGAATGCGGGGTAGTAACCCGCCTCGCATTTTTGCTGGCACCATGCTGGCACAGCCTATTTTACTGGTTCGTCAGTAAAAATCGTGGGCGAGTTTCGGTTCGGGAAGCTTACCAAGCACATGAAATAGCGAGAGTTCTGCGATGCGGAAGGTCCGATAGCCGTACGCTTTTCTCATGGTGACTTTGGCTTTGTTGTTCAGCCCCTCGATGACGCCGCTCGAGAATTGCTTTCGGGCGCGAAAGTAGTTGAGCAGGAGCTCTCGGTGAGTGCGGACGGTGCGCGCGAATTTCTTGACCGGGTCGATGCGCGAGCGCAGGGCCTTGGTGCACCATTGGTCGATGAACTTGCCGGCCCAGGTCGGGGATGCGTAGTCCCAGAACTGCTGGAACTCTTCCTTCAGCAGGTACGCGCGCACGCTTTGCAGGTTGTAGCGCAGCAAGTCGCGCAGCCGGATGCGCTGCTTGCCGGTCAGGTTCTCGGGCCGCTTGAGCAGGCACCAGCGCGATTTCTTGAGCGCCGGCTCGTAGCCCTCTTGCGCCATGCGCCGCGCTTCGGCGGCGCGCACGTCGTCAAGCGCCAGGTTCATCTTCGCTACGACGTGGAAGCGGTCCAGAATGCTGAGTGCGTTGGGGCAGTGCTTGGCGATCAGGTCCAGATAAGGCTTCCACATGTCCGAACAGACGAACGCGATCTTGGCCGCCAGTTCCTGGCCGATCATAACGAAGAACTTCGCGAAGCTCTCGCTGGTGCGCTCTTTGCCGACCCACAGCAAGCGCGTGCAACCAGATTCGATCTGATAGACCAGCGTCAAGTACTGGTGGCCGCGGCCGTAGGCAATTTCGTCGACGCCGATGACTTTGACCGAAGCGAGTTCCCGGCACTCGAGCCCCCACTGCACGACGTACGCGACGGCGTGGCAGACTTTCTCCCAGCTGGTGCGAAAGCTTCGTGCGGTCTCCGGCCACGACAGCTTGCGTGCCCAATGCGCCAAAGGCAGCCTATAGGCGCGGGTCAGGGTGTGTTTGCCGGCCGCCCATGGCACCTGCTCGACTTTGACGCCACAACTGCCGCACTGCACCCGCCGCATGCGGTAGAGTAGTTCCACGGCAAAGCCCCACACCGGGATGAACTCGAAGCGGCGTTGCGGCAACTGATCGTAGCCCGGTGCAGGCTTGGCACAACCCGAGCAGCGGGCTTGGGAACCGAGCCGCGGCCGGACCTCGATCTCAATGGTCTTGCGGGCCTGATCAGACGTGCACCGGTGTAGACAAATCCGGGAAAATGATGGCAGGCATTGAGCAGGCGGGTGAGCAGCATGGGCAGGCAGCAGCAGGAAGTCGACCAGCAAGGGATTGTCCCATCGGCGGACGCCGCCTTGCTGCGCCAAACCTGTCCGGATCTAGACGAGTGGCCGCTGCGCTGGCAATGCGAAGCGGCGGATCTCGCTCTTGGCACTGTCATCGTCGCCACGTTCAAGCCCTTCCTGCTCGACTTACTGCGCCGCAAGGCCTCCAAAACCACCTTCAATCGCGACCGGGGCAACCTCTGGCAGGTCGGTGGCGAGCTCATCCGCCGCCGCCACGAGGACACCGACCTCAAACGCCTGCTCATCGACCAACTGGTCCGGCAGTTGGTCGAAGAGGACGGCGGGCCCCTCATCTGGCCGCGCATATCCGAGACCGAACAGAACGCCATCGACGCCACCTGCAGAAAGCTCTATCGATTCCTCAACCACTCAACCCCGGTAGAACGACCGGAATCCACCCACAAATTCCGCTGACGAACCCATTATTTTGACGGCGTTCTGTTCGGTCTCGGATATGCGCGGCCAGATGAGGGGTCCACCGTCTTCTTCGACCAACTGCCGGACCAGTTGGTCGATGAGCAGGCGTTTG
>JANYAN010000396.1 GCA_025361305.1 Burkholderiales bacterium | reverse complement strand
CCCGCCGCGCGCGCTGGCGCGGTGCCACGCCGGCGCAGCACGGTCTGGATCCGGGCCACCAGTTCGCGCGGCTCGAACGGCTTGGGCAGGTAGTCGTCCGCGCCCAGCTCAAGGCCAACCACCCGATCCATCACATCGCCGCGCGCCGTCAGCATGATCAGCGGGATGTCGCTTTCCTTGCGGATGGCGCGACACAGCTCGAATCCGTCCATCTCCGGCAGCATCACATCCAGGATTGCCGCGTCGTACCCGCCCTGACGCAGGCGGGCCAAGCCCTGGCCAGGGCGCGTCGCATGGTCCAGCTGCAATTCGAAGCGCGCGAAGTAGGCTGCCAGCGGCGGACCCAGCTGCTCGTCGTCGTCAATCAGCAGGATGCGGGCCATGGGCTGATTGTGTCACCGGCATGGCCCTGGTTTCAGCCGCGGTGCAGCCAGCCGTGGCGGTGCTGCATGAACTCCCTGACCTTGGCTTGCTGCGTGGGGTTCAGGCTGTCGTAAAAGTCGGCCAGTGCTGCGATCACTTCGGGGCTCCTGGCGTTGACAGCCGCAGTTTTCTCGGTGATCAGGGCCTGCGCGCGGGCACGATCAAACTTGTCGCCCGCCACCAGCGCCTGCATCTCGGCCCGCGGATCGGGTGTCTTGCTCATCACGGCCGCGTGCTGCTCGTGCACCTTGTCGGCCAGCGCACCCAGGCGTTTCTTCTGGTCGGCGTTGAGCTCCAGCTTGCTGGCCACCCGATCGATGATCTTGTCGCGGAACTTCGCGTGATCCTCGGTGCTCATCTGCCAGCTCATACCCTCGCTATGGTGGCTGCAGGCGGTGATACCGCCCACCAGAATGCCCGCGCCGAGCAGACCGAACAGGGTGCGCTTGATCCAGGGTTTCATGAATGTGTCCTTTGGGGGATGTGGTTGAACATGGCTCCCATGGTGCAGAGCATCGGCTCCCCGGTCATCGCTGCCAGGTTGCGCTTTGTATCGGTTTATTTCAACGGGCGGCGGCCCGGTCGCCGTCAAAGACGACGCCTTCGTCGAAGAGGGCGTCGATGTCGGTGTTGCCGTAGCCCAGGTCACGCAGGATCTCCTGCGAATGCTGGCCCAGCCATGGAGCGGGCGCGCGGATGGCCGTCAGGTCGCCCGTGGATTTGATGGGCAGGCCCAGCGTCTTCATGGGCCCGATCTTCGGGTGCTCGATGTCGACCACCATGTGGCGCGCCTTGATGTGCGGATCGTTCATGATCTGGTCGTAGCCATAGACCGGCCCGCCCGGCACCCCGGCTGCGTCGAGCTTGCCGACCCAATGGACCGTGGGCTCGACTGCAAATACCTTTTCGATTTCCTGTTCGAGTTCGTCGACGTTCTGCAAGCGTGCGCCCTGCGTCGCAAAACGCGGATCGGTCAGCCATTGAGGCTTGGCGCACACCATTTCGGCAAAGTTCTTCCAGAGCTTGTCGCCGCCGGCGCCTACCGTGACATAACCGTCCTTCGACCGATAGGCCTGGTAGGGCGCCGAGCGACGATGGCGGGTGCCGGTGGCACCGGGAATCTCACCAGCCCCGAAAAACGCTCCGAATTCCCACGGCGACCAGGCCAGGCCGGCTTCCAGAAGAGAGGTTTCCAGGTACTGGCCAGTGCCATTGCGCAGCCTGCCGATGTAGGCGCCCAGGATGCCGTAAAGCGCGGTGACTCCGCTGGCAATGTCGTTCATCGCGATGCCCACCTTGGCCGGCCGGCCGCCCGGATAGCCGGTCATCATCATGATGCCCGACATGCCTTGGGCAATGATGTCGAATCCACCCTTCTTGCCGTAAGGCCCGGTCTGGCCGAAGCCCGACATTGACGCATAGATGATCGCCGGATTGCGGGTCCTGAAGCTGTCGTAGTCGATTCCCAGCTTCTTGACGACGCCTGGCCGGAAGTTTTCAAGGGCGATATCCGCCGTTTCGGCCAGCTTCATCACGATAGCCTTGCCGCGCGGATCTTTCATGTCCAGCGCGAGGCTCTTCTTGTTGCGATTCAAGACGGCGAAGCAATACGATTCACCATTGATCTTCGGATCGAACCGGCGCGAAGCGTCGCCATCGGGGAAGTTTTCGATCTTGATGACCTGCGCACCCAGATCGCCCAGCACCATGCTGCAGTAGGGGCCAGCCATGACATTGGTGAGATCCAGAACCTTCACGCCTTCGAGGGGTAACGTCATTCTGGGATTCCGGCTCGGTTGATGGGTCTGTGCAATGTCTATCGGCCGACGAATACAGGCGCCCGCTTCTGCCCGAAGGCCCGCACGCCTTCGCGGTAATCCTCGCTTGCGTTGCACGCGTCGATGGCGGCCTGTACCGCCGCTGCGTTGGCCTCGGCGAAGCTTCCAAGACAGGCATTGACGGTCAGCTTCACAGCGCGGGCTGTGAGCGGTGCGTTGGTGCCAATCGCCTCAGCCAGCGCCAGGACGGCCTCATCGAGCTTGCCGGTTGGCGTCACCTGGCTGACAAAGCCCATCCGCAGCGCTTCTCCGGCGTCGAACACCCGCGCGGAGAAGAAGATGTCGTAGGTGTTCTGCACGCCAATCAGCGACACGAAACGCTGCACCCCCTCCTGCTTGTAGCCCAGGCCCAGCCGTCCCGCAGGCATTCTAAAGCGCGCATCGTCAGCACAGATGCGGATATCGCAGGCAGCGGCCAACCCCAGGCCGCCTCCCATGCAGATCCCGCGAATCTGCGCAATCACCGGCTTGCCGGCCTTCACTGGCGCCATATAGGCCACATCGACCAGTTGGCTGTAGCGTTGCTGAGCTGTGGGATCGGTGCGCTCGGCACCGAACTGGGAGATGTCGGCCCCGGAAACAAAGGCCTTGTCGCCATCGCCTTTGAGCACGATCACGTGGATGGACGGGTCTGCGTCGAGTTCGGCAATCCGCTGCGGCAGGGCGCGCCACATGTCGATGGTCATCGCGTTGAACTTGCCCGTGTTGGACACGAGCACGTTGCCGATGGGGCCGTCGCGTTGAATCAGGATGTCTGCCAAGGTCAGCCCTTCAAGGATGCACTAGAACTCTTCGGTGTCCACTTCGCCCGCGCTCTGGGCGCTGTATCGATTGCCGGCTACCGTATTGTGGTTGATCAGGGCCTCCAGCCGGTTGACAAGGCTGACATCGAGCGCAACCGCGCACGCACCCAGATCCTCCTGCAGGTGCGCCACGCTGGTGGTGCCCGGGATGGGAACGATGTGGGACGCCTTGTGCAGCAACCAGGCCAGGGCGAGCTGCGCCGGGGTGCATCCCGCTTCGCGCGCCAGCGCCTTGTAGGGCGGCAGCAGCTTCAGGTTGGCGGCGTAGTTCTCGGGTGCGAAACGCGGCATCGAGCGGCGGATGTCCTTGGCGTCCAGCGTCGTGACATCGTGCAATGCATCGCAGAGGAAGCCGCGCGCCACCGGGCTGAAAGCCACAAATGCGGCGCCGATCTCCCGGCACGCATCCAGCACGCCGATCTCGGCATTGCGGGTCCACAGCGAATATTCGGTTTGCACTGCGACGATCGGGTGCACCGCGTGGGCCTTGCGCAGGGTAGAAGCCGACACTTCGGACAAGCCCAGGGCTCGCACCTTGCCGGCGCGAACCAGATCGCTCATTGCGCCGACACTTTCTTCGATCGGCACCTTCTTGTCCCAGCGATGCAGGTAATACAGATCGATCACGTCGGTCTGAAGGCGGCGCAGGCTGTCCTCGCAGTTGCGGCGGATCGCCTCGGGCCGGCCGTCGATGACACGTTTCACACCGTCGTCGAATTGCACGCCGGCCATTCCGCCTTTGCTGGCCAGGGTGATGCGTCGACGATGCGGCTTGAGCACCCGGCCGAGCAAGGTTTCGTTGGCACCGAACCCATAGAGCGCAGCCGTGTCGAACAGCGTCGCGCCGGTGTCGAGCGCCGCCAGCAAAACGCGCTCGCCCTGCTCGGCGGACGGCGGCTTGCCGTAGGCGTGGCTCAGGTTCATGCAGCCCAGGCCGATCGCCGAGACCTTGAAGGAGCCGATCTGTCGCTGCTGCATCGGGTCAGGCGGAAAGCTGCCGGTCGAGCTGATTCAGCACCTCGTAGCACGGCAACACTTGCGCCACGCTGGAGTTGGGCTCGCGCCCCTCCTTGATGGCGGCAAAGAACTCACGGTCCTGCAACTCGATTCCATTCATCGAGACGTCGACCTTCGACACATCGATCTTTTCTTCCTTGCCATTGAACAGGTCATCGTAGCGGGCGATATAGGTTGCCGTGTCGCCGATGTAGCGGAAGAACGTGCCCAGCGGCCCCTCGTTGTTGAACGACAGGCTCAGCGTGCAGATGGCGCCGTCGGCTGCCTTGAGCTGGATGCCCATGTCCATGGCGATTCCCAGCACCGGATGGATGGGCCCCTGCACGGCATTGGCCGTGACAACCGGGCTACCGCACTGGTAAGCGAACAGGTCGACCGTGTGGGCGGCATGGTGCCACAGCAGGTGATCGGTCCAGCTGCGCGGCTGGCCCAGCGCATTCATGTTGGTGCGGCGGAAAAAATACGTCTGCACATCCATCTGGTGAATGTTGAACTCCCCGGCCATGATCTTCTTGTGCACGTACTGGTGACTCGGATTGAAGCGGCGGGTGTGGCCACACATCGCCACCAAGCCTGTCTGCTTTTGCAGCGCCGCCACATCCCGGGCGTCCTTCAAGCTGTCTGCCAGGGGGATTTCCGCCTGCACGTGTTTGCCCGCCTTCATGCACGCGATGGCTTGCGAGGCATGCATCTGCGTGGGCGTGCACAGGATGACGGCATCCAGTTCCTTGATCGCCAGGCTGTCAGCCAGGTCGATGGTCACATGGCCGATTCCGTATTTGTCGGCTACTTCCCGGGTCTTGCCAAGGTCCCGGCTGATCAGAGAAACGACTTCGACGCCGTCGATCAGCTTGATCGCGTCCAGGTGCTTGATGCCAAATGCGCCGGCACCGGCCAGGGCTACTTTGATTGTCATGTCAACTCTCCAGGATGAGGTGGCCCACGGCCGTATTGGAAGCGGGAACATGGTAGAAGCGATGCGCCACCTTGGGCCGCGCGCCACCGGCCAGGTCGGCCATCGCACCGCGCGCGATCAGCCACATGACGAGTTCGATCCCTTCGCTGCCGGCGTCGCGCACGTAGTCGATGTGCGGGATGGCTGCCTGCGCCTGCGGGTCGGCAATCATGCGGTCGAGAAAGGCGTTGTCGAACTCCCGATTGATCAGGCCGGCCCGCGGTCCCTGCAGCTGATGGCTCATGCCACCGGTGCCCCAGATCTGCACGTTCAGGTTGTCGTCGTAGCTTTCGACGGCCCTGCGGATCGCCTTGCCCAGGTTCAGGCAGCGGCTGCCCGAGGGCACAGGATATTGCACCACGTTGACCGCGAACGGAATGACCGGACAGGGCCAGGCCCGCGGCTGGCCGCACATCAGCGACAGCGGCACCGTCAGTCCGTGGTCGACGTCCATCTTGTTCACAATGGTCAGGTCGAAATCCTGCTGGATCACCGATTGCGCAATGTGCGAAGCCAGTTCGGGGTGGCCGATGACCGTGGGCACGGGGCGCGGCCCCCAGCCTTCGTCGGCCGGCTGGAACTGCGCCGCCGTGCCGATGGCGAAGGTCGGGATCATGTCCAGGCTGAAGGCAGTAGCGTGATCGTTGAACACCAGGAAGATCACATCGGGCTTGTTCTCGATAAGCCATTCCTTCGAGAAGTCGTAGCCCTTGAAGACGGGTTGCCAGTAGGGCTCATGGGTCTTGCCCATGTCGAGCGCAGCGCCAATGGCCGGCACGTGCGAGG
>JANYAN010000050.1 GCA_025361305.1 Burkholderiales bacterium | reverse complement strand
CTTGCCAGAAGGTACGACCCCGGCCGACGGCGCATCCTGTTTCGTCAACCCGCTCACGGCACTGGGCATGGTCGAAACCATGCGGCGTGAGGGTCACAAGGCCTTGGTGCACACGGCCGCTGCTTCCAACCTGGGCCAGATGCTCAACAAGATATGCATCAAGGACGGCGTTGCCCTGGTGAACATCGTGCGCAAACCGGAGCAGGAGGCGCTGCTGAAGTCGCTCGGGGCCGCGCACGTATGCAATGCCTCATCGCCGACGTTCATGGAGGACCTCACGCAGGCGCTTGTCACTACAGGCGCGACGCTGGCTTTCGATGCCACGGGCGGAGGCAAGCTTGCCGGACAGATCCTGGGATGCATGGAGGCTGCGCTGAACCGCACGGCAAAAGAATACAGCCGCTACGGCTCGACTACGCACAAGCAGGTCTATCTGTATGGCGGCCTGGACACCAGCCCGACCCAGTTCAACCGCAATTTCGGCATGGCCTGGGGCATGGGTGGCTGGCTGTTGTTCCCTTTCCTGCAGCGGGTTGGCCCCGAGGCGGCGCAACGCCTGCGCCAGCGCGTCGTCGCCGAGCTGAAGACCACTTTCGCCAGCAGCTACTCCAGTGAAATTTCCCTGTTCGAGGCGCTGCAGCCGGCGCAGATCGCCATCTATGGCCAGCGTGCCACGGGCACGAAATTCCTGATCAACCCCAGCAAAGGCGCATGATGAGCCGCATCCATCCAAAGGTCCTTGTTCCATGAACTCCATACTCCGGGCCGTCACCGCCTGCGCCGCCCTGCTCGTCATTTCCGCCTGCGGACCGGCGCCTGTCGCCGACCGCTACGACCAGTCCAAGATGGACCTGAAGCCAACGCCTGCCAAACTGACGGCGCAACGGCACACCGGCCCCTTCGCGGTTGGGGATTCGTTGAACCTCAGCGCCGAGCTCAAGCCGCTCGACCCGTCGCCGGTCAAAGTGGTGCAGCTGGACACGACCCACAAGATCATCGAGATCGCACCGGGCGTGAAGTTCAGCGCCTGGACCTTCGGCAATCAGGTGCCCGGCCCGGCCATCCGCGCGCGCGTGGGCGACAAGATCCGCTTCAGCATGACCAACCGCAGCGACGAGACCGCGCCGGGCATTGCCATGACGGCCGCGCCGATGATGCACTCCATGGACTTCCACGCGGCGATGGTTTCGCCCCAGGACAAGTACCGCTCGGTAGCGCCGGGACAGACCATCGAGTTCGAGTTCACGCTCAACTATCCGGGCGTTTTCATGTACCACTGCGGCACGCCCATGATCCTGGAGCACATTGCCTCGGGCATGTACGGCGCCGTTATCGTGGAGCCGCGCGAGGGCTATCCGACCAAGGTGGACCGCGAGTACCTGGTCATCCAGAGCGAGTTCTACGCCAAGCCAGATCCTGAGGGACGCAAGGTCGATGGCGCGCCCCTGTATGTGCTCGATAGCGAGCGCCTGCGGGCCGCCCAGCCGACCCACACGGTCTTCAATGGCAGCCACAACGGCATGGTCAAGAAGCCGCTGGCGACCAAGCCGGGCGAACGGGTCAGACTGTTCGTGCTGAACATTGGTCCCAGCAAGACCTCCAGTTTCCATGTCGTGGGGACCATCTTCGACCGGGTCTGGATCGACGGCAACCCGGACAACCAGATGCGGGGCATGCAGACCGTGCTGCTCGGTTCGAGCAACAGCGCGATCGTTGAAATGGTCATTCCCGAGGCTGGCTCGTACATCATGGTCGACCACCATTTTGCCAATGCGTCGCAAGGCGCCATCGGGCTTTTGTCGACAGACGCCAAGCCAAACGAAGGCGAACTCGAGCACCACAACATGGAGGCTTCCGCATCGCCCACTGACCCTGGCGCAGTCGCGGCCAAGGTGGCATTCGAGAGCAAGTGCTTTGCCTGCCATTCTGTCGGCCAGGGCAAGAAGCTGGGGCCCGACATTGCCGGCGTGACCAAGCGGCGCACCGACACCTGGCTCAAACAGTGGCTCAAGTCCCCGGAAAAGATGCTGCAGACCGACGCGGATGCGCAGGCGATGCTGAAAGAACATGCCAACCTTCCGATGCCCAACCAGGGGCTGAGCGACACGGAAATCGAGCAGTACCTCGCCTATTTCCACTGGATCGACGCGCGGCCGGCGGCAGCCGTGCCGGCGCCAACGAAATGAAGTCGCACGGGATCGCGCCGGCTTTGGCGGTGTGTCTGGCGGCGGCGGCCACGGCCGCGGTTGCCTGTGGTTACTGTGTGGAAGACCGCATTGCCGCCGTGTACGACCATTCGCTGGCCCAGCGAGTCGCCGCAGGCAAACACCAGCTGTTGGTTTTTTCGTGGGACGGGCCGCTCGTGCGCGATGCGGTTGCGCGGCGCAAGATGCTGGAGCTGGGCGAGGCTACGCCCGGCGTGGACAAGGGCAGTACCCGGGTTTCGCTGGAGCCAGCCGTGATCGCGGTTGCGTTTGATCCGGCGCGCAATAGCGTGGCGAGCATTACGGCCGCGCTGCAAAAAAAGCTCGACAGCCTGAAGCTGTCTATCGTCGTACTTCGGGCTGCGCCGCCGGCCTGAGATGGTGGACTATGAACGACCTGTCAGCATATCCGATCACCGAGAAATGGCCGGCCCACCACCCGGACAGGATCCAACTGTATTCGCTGCCTACGCCCAATGGGATCAAAGTCTCGGTCATGCTGGAGGAGACCGGTCTGCCCTACGAGCCCCATCGCGTCGGCTTCGATGCCGATGACCAGAAGTCGCCCGAGTTCGCATCGCTCAATCCCTACAAAAAGATCCCGGCGATCATCGATCCCGAGGGGCCGGGCGGCAAGCCGCTGGCGCTGTGGGAATCGGGTGCGATCCTGCTCTATCTGGCCGCAGCTGGATCATGGGTGACACCTACACGATAGCCGACATGGCCATCTTCCCCTGGGTGCGTAACCTGATCGGGTTCTACGAGACAGCGGAGCTGGTGGAAATTGCGCAATACCCGAATGTCACGCGCGTGCTCGAAACTTTTCTTGCGCGACCGGCTGTTACCCGGGGGATTGCGATACCCGCACGCGGCTGACAACGACCCGGACCTTACGATTCGCGGTACCAGTTGTGCAGCTGAGAGAAGTCCAGGTCCCACCCAGTCGGCGCAGTCACCAGCTTCAGGCTGGTGCCGCTCACCCGGGGCCGGCTGACCACGGGGATCACCGCGGTATCGTTGATCACCAGGTCATTCATGGCGATGAACAGCGCCGCGCGCTTGACCGGGTCGAGCTCGAGTTCGGCGGCGCGAAAGGTCTTGTCATATTCGTCGTTGGACCACCGTGCGAGGTTGCGGCCCTGCCACTTGTTGGCCTTGCTGGCTATCTCCCATGACGCGAAGCGGTCCATGAAGCGCTCGGCGTCAGGCGCACCCATCTGCACACCATACATCTGAATGTCAGCCCAGAACTTGCCGAAGGTATCGGGGTTGGCTACATCGGTGGAGAAGAAGACGGAAGCCGTGACCGACTTCAGCTCGACATCGATACCGGTCTTCTGACAGGCCTGCTTGACGATGGCCTGCACCTTCTGGCGAATGCTGTTGACGGACGTCTGGTAGACGAGCTTCATCTTCCGGCCGCCCTTCTCGCGGATGCCCTCGGCGCCCCGCTTCCAGCCGGCGGCATCGAGCAGCTGCCCCGCCTTTTCGATATTGAATTCGAACCGGGTGTTCGGTGAACGCAAACGCGCCGGCGCGTTCAGGAAGTTGCTGGTGACAAAACCGGTGCGGCCGTAGATGAATTCCTGAATGCTCTTGCGGTCAACCAGCAGGGCCACCGCCTGGCGCACTGCCGGATCGCTGAACGCGATGTGCCGGGACTTGGCGCTTGCCCGTTCGCCATCGACTTCCGTCCAGGGGTCGGTGAGGTTGAGCTGGATGAACTCGAGGTCGCCACTGGGTACGATATGGGCCCTGCCTTTGCCACCGGCTTCCATCCGCTTGAGCACCTCATCCTCGACCAGCAGATTCCAGGCATAGTCGAATTCGCCAGTCTGCAGCACGGCACGCGCCGCGGAGGTGGCATCGCCGCCGCCCTTCATCTCGATCGTGTCGAAGAAAGGACGGTTGGGCATGTGGTAGCTGGTGTTGATTTCACCGCGCACCATGTCGCCAGGCTTGAAGTCGACCAGCTTGTAAGGACCCGTGCCCACGGGTTTGAGGTTGTTGGGCGCGTCGCGCGACTTCGCGCCGATGTAAGGTGCGAACAGGTGCCGGGGAAGAATCATGCCCTCGCGCGAGACAAAGGCCGTGGCCCAGAACGGCGTGGCCTTGGAGAAAGTGACACGGATGGCGTGCGAGTCGATCTTGTCGACCTTCACCTCCTTGTAGACGCCCTGGGTGACCGCTGCCGTCGCCGGGTCGCGCGCGAATTCCCACGTGAATACGCAATCGTCGGCGGTGAAGGGCTGGCCGTCATGCCAGCTGACGCCGCGCTTCAACTTCCAGACCACCGACTTGCCGTCGACCGACAAGCCGCCGTTGTCGCGCGATGGAATTTCGGCAGCCAGGATCGGCAACAGATTGCCATCGATGTCCCAGACGGCGAGCGGCTCGTAGAAGATGCGCGAGCCCTCCTGATCCTTGATGCCGGTGGCGAAATGGGGCTGCAGCAGCGTCGCGCCCTGCCACCACAAGGTCTTGAGGGCGCCGCCACCACCGCGACTGTTGGGCTTGTAGGCCGGGCCGGACTGGGCCTGGACGACGCCCGCATGCATCAGCATCTGCGCGGCCATCGGCGCTGTCAGCCCGAGCGACACCAGGTGCGCAATGAAACTTCTTCGCGGCAGCACGCCCTCGCGCACGCCTT
>JANYAN010000014.1 GCA_025361305.1 Burkholderiales bacterium | reverse complement strand
CAAAATTTCAGATAAAACCACGGGCGCGTGCTCATTTTGGTACAGCACATAGACCGGCACGCCGTTGCGGCCGAGCTGCGCCAGCGCGGCGCTGATGGCGGGGTCGCGCCGGGTCCAGTCGGCCCGCAGCAAGGTGACCTTGTTCGCAGCAAAGTCGGCCAGCACCTCGGCGTTAGCCAGCGTGGTACTTTCGTTGTATTGGCAGGTGACGCACCAGGCGGCCGTGAAGTCCACGAACACGGGTTTCCCGCTGGCGAGCAGCTGGTCCACTCGGCCGGGCTCCCAGGCCTGCCACCCCGTGCCGTCGGCATTGACCGACCGCGGTGGCGCTGGATTGACGATGCTGGGTCCTGCGGCCCAGACCAGCAGCCCGAATATCGCGATGGAAATTGCTGCCATCGCGTGGCGGGTGCGCCCGGCCAGCGTCAGCGCCCAAAGCAGCATGGCCAGCGCCACCAGCAGCCCCAGCAGGGCGCCTGCACCATCGATGCCGCTTTGCTGGCCGAGCACCCAGACCAGCCACGCGACGGTCGCAAACATCGGGAACGCCATCAGCTTGCGGAAGATCTCCATCCACGGGCCGGGACGGGGAAGCAAGCGGGCGATGGCCGGTGTCGCGCTCGCGGCAAGGTACGGCGCGGCCATGCCGACACCGATGGCCGCGAAGATCAACATGGCCTCACCGGCTGGCAGGCTGATCGCCAGGCCGAGCGAGGCGCCCATGAACGGCGCCGTGCAGGGCGAGGCGATGGCCACCGCCAGCATGCCGGAAAGGAACGAATTGACCACCGGATGACGCGCCTGCAGCGACGCCACGCGCGATGGCAGGAAGGCGCCAAACTCGAACAGTCCCGCCAGGTTCAGGCCGATCACAGTGAACAGGGCGGCCAACGCAGCGACGACTGCCGGAGACTGGAGCTGGAAGCCCCAGCCCAGCTGCTCACCTGCGGCACGAAGTGCCAGCATGAGGGCGCCCAGGGCCAGGAATGAGCCAATGACGCCGGCCGTGTATGCCAGGCCGCTGATGCGGTGCGCGCGCTGGTCATTGGCGTGGTGCGTAAAGCCGACCACCTTGATCGCCAGCACCGGGAACACACACGGCATGAGGTTGAGGATCATGCCGCCGAGCAACGCGCCCAGCAGAGCTGCGGCCAGTCCGATCGGGACAGCGGGTGCGGGCGCTGCGGCTCCACCGCGCTGGCCTGATTCGAGTGCCGGCGGCAGGCCCGTGGCAGACGCCACCTTGGGCCACTCCCCGCTGACCCGCGCCTCGGTGCGCCAGCCCTGGCCAGCCCAGGCCAGCACCACGGGCATGACGGCCGGGCTTTGCTCCCGCTGCGGCGACAAGGGCACCCGGGCCGTCCATGTGTCGCCCTGCCACGCCTGGGTCCAGGCGGCAGCGGTTTCGATCACCTCCGGGGTCTCGGGAAAGAATTCCAGCGTCTTTCCGCGCAGGTTGGCCGGCAGGCCAACGACGCTGACCTTGATCGCGCTGCCCTCGACTTGCACCGTGCCCTCGGTGGGCAATGGCTTGGGCTGGGCCTTGAAACTCGCCTCGAACGCCGCGCTATTGAGGGCCGTGCTGCCGTGCAAGGGAATCTTCAGCACGAACTCGCCGTCTTCCGGCACGCATTCCTTGCGGCAGACCAGCCAGCTGGCCTTGACCTTGACTTCGAGCTCGTCGGACAGCAAGCCGGGTTTGAACTGCGGCGTGACGGTCAGTGGAACGGGCAGAAGAACCGTATTTTCGTAGCCGTAATTGGCCAGGTTGCCGATCGGAATTTTCCGGGGCAGCGGCCAGGCGATGTCTCCGGCCACCACACCGGGCGGGAGCGTCCATTGCAACTGGGTTGCCAGGCCCGAGTCGCCCGAGTTCTTCCAATAGGTGTGCCACTCGGACTGGTGCGTCAATTGCAAGCCGACCCAAACCGGCTTGCCGGGCTCGACGCCTTGCGGTGCGTGGGCCATCAATTCAGCCCGAACGCGCTCGGTCGTGACCACGGTGCCAGTGCCAGACCCGGCCGTGGCCGGAAGCGAAAAGGTGAAAAGGGCCGTCAGAAGAACGGCAAAAAGTGGGCGCAACGGTTTTCTCACGGTGCAGGTCGGAGCCGCGGTGAACACTTAAGTTCCGGCGGCGGCAAAGCCCAGCACCACCCGGCGGGTGGTCGCTGACTTCTTTTCGATCTTGGTCACGACCACCGGCCCGATCTCCGCGGTATTCGCCACATGGGTGCCGCCGCAAGGCTGGTAGTCGACCGGCGCATCGCCGGCGCCCGCCGCCCCGATGGTGATCGTGCGGACGCGCCCGGTACCGCGTGGCGGCTGCACCGACATGCTCTTGACCAGCGCCGGGTTGGCGTCGAGCTCCTCGTCGCTGATCGAGCCGACGGCCACCGGCAGACCGGCAGCCACCAGCCGTGCGATTCCCGCGGTGAGCTGCTCCTTGTCCAGCGGATCGGTCATGTTGAAGTCCAGCCGGGCGTATTCGGCAGTGATCGAGCAGCCATTGACCAGCTGCGGCACCAGATGGCACAGCAGATGGGTCGTCGTGTGGAAGCGCATCAGCTTGTGGCGGCGCACCCAGTCGATCCGCGCGACCACGCTGTCGCCGAAGCTAACGGTGAAATTCTGCCCCGGCGCAGGCACGTGAAAAATGTCGGCTGTGGCGCGACCTTCGGCATCCTTGCCCTTGCGGGTATCAGCGATCGCCAGTGCCCGGCCGTCGGAAAGTACCAGCACGCCGCTGTCACCGGCCTGGCCGCCGCCCAGCGCATAGAACACCGTGCGGTCGAGCAAAATGCCCTGCTCACCGGCTGAAAGGACGGTGGCTTGGCATTCCTTCAGGTAGGCATCTTCCCGGAACAGATCTTGTGTCATGGCGCCATTTTCGCGGTTTCGGCCCGCGGGCGCCCATGCAATGGTTAACCGTGCGTTGCCGGGGTCGCTGGCGTCGCCGGCGTCGCAGGAGTTGCCGGTACCCCGTGTCCGTGAGTTGTCGCAGGAGTTGCCGGTGTGGCAGGCGTAGCCGCATTGTCGGAAGTGTGACCACCGCCGTGACCACCACCCGAGCCGCCGCCGCCACCGGAGCCGCCGCCGCCACCGGAGCCACCCCCACCACCACCGCCTCCTCCGGCCGCATACACGACGGGCGGCAGAACGGTACTGAGCGCAAAGGCCAGCAATGTGACTGCAGCAGGGATCCTGATTCGCTTCATGGCTATCTCCAATGATGAACCGCCAAATCCTAGACATGAACTGTCCGCGAGTCACGCCAAGCCGACGGGCGGTCGGATTCTTGCCCCTCACGGCCATGGCCCGGGCGATGCGCTCTATGTTGCTCACCGCCAGTCGCCGCCCATCGCGTTCCGCTGCGCCCAGATCGTTGCTCATCCGCCCGGGCTTGAGCGCCGGGCCGGCCGGTGCGAGACTGCTCCCCTGTCTCACCCATGGCGCTTGCCAACAGGAGCCCTTGCCGATGACCGCCACCCTGCCAGAACCCGAATCACCGTCGCCACGTGGCTTGGCCCGGGTCCTGGCCTGGCCGCGGGTGCGCTTTACGGTGCTTGTCGCGCTAGCCTTCGGGCTGATGCACGTGGGCGGCATCACTCCACTGCCGGTCTGGATCGCGCGAACCCTGACGGTTTCCGTGCTGGCGCTGTTGGCGTTCGGGTTGTTCGAGGGCTGGCCCGCGCGCCTGCCGGGCTGGCTGGAACGCTGGGTGCTGCAGCTGATCGGCATCGTGGCCGTCATACCGTTTGGCGTGATCCTGGCGTATCGGGTAACGACAGGGGCCGACCTGCACACCATCATGAGCGACGAGGCACTCCGCAATGGCTTCTATTCGCTGCTGGCGCCGGGCTTGATCTTCGGCCCGTGGATTGCGTTTGGCACGCTGGTCCGCCAGCGCGACGCGCTGGCCCGCCACCAGGCGCTGACCTTTCAGCTGGAGCGCAGCGAACTCGAGCGAAAGGCCGGCGACGCGCGCCTGAGCCTGTTGCAGGCCCAGGTGCAGCCGCACTTCCTGTTCAATACGCTGGCCAACGTGCGGGCGCTGGTCAAGGCCGGTACGCCGCCGGCGCCGGCCGTGCTCGACAGCCTGATCGCCTACCTGCGCGCCGCGGTGCCCAGCCTGAGCGACGAGGGCGCCACGCTGGCCACGGAGCTCCAGCTGGTGCGCGCCTACCTGGAGCTGATGCACATGCGCATGCCCGACCGCCTGCAGTTCTCGGTGCACGCCGACGAATCGGCCCTCGGCCTGCGCTGCCCGCCCTTGACACTCATGACACTGGTGGAAAACGCGGTGCGCCATGGCATCGATCCCGGTGAGGAGGGCGGGCGCATCGATGTCAGCGTGATGCTGCGTGAAGGCCGATGCATTGCGCGTGTCGTTGATACCGGTGTTGGCCTGCGCGAAGTCGAGCAGGGGCGCGGCACCGGCCTGGAGACGCTGCGCGAACGCATGCAGCTGGCCTTTGGCGACACGCAGTTACGGCTTTCGGGTGCGACCCCCCATGGTGTGTGTGCCGAACTTGAGTTTCCGGCCCAACGGAGTGCTGCATGAGCCGCCGGGCCGCTCCCAAGGCTCATAGCACCGCAGCACATCGTGCGGAGGTTACCCTGTGAGCTCGCGGCGCTACACGGCGCTCGTTGCCGACGACGAACCGCTGCTGCGCGACAAGCTGACGCAAATGCTGGCGCACGCGTGGCCTGAACTGGCCATCGTGGCGCACGCCCGAAATGGGCGGGAGGCGGTGGAACTATTCGAAGCGCAGCAGCCTGACATCTGCTTCCTGGATGTGCACATGCCGGGCGTCTCCGGTGTGGAGGCCGCGCAGCAGATCGGCAACCGGGCCCACCTGGTTTTTGTCACGGCGTTCGAGCAGTACGCGTTGCAGGCCTTCGAGCAGGGCGCCCTGGATTGCATCGTCAAGCCCGTGGATGCGGGACGCCTGGCGACCACCGTGGCGCGATTGCAGACGCGCCTGAAGGCTTCAATGCCGTCGCAAGTCACCGAGGAACTGCTCAGGAATCTGGCGGCCCATCTGCAGGGCGCCAGCGCCGGCACCATGTCGCTGCGATGGCTGCGTGCCAGCGCGGGCGGCACGCTGCGCCTGATCCACGTCGACCAGATCGACTTTCTGCGTTCGGACGAAAAGTACACCCTGGTCGCCTGGCGCGGCGACGACGGCACGCCGGCCGAGGCACTGATCAGCACACCGCTGAAGACGCTCGCCACCCAGCTGGATGGCGAGCACTTCACGCAAGTGCACCGTTCGGTGGTGGTGAACCTTCGAGCCATTAGCCACGTGACGCGCGGCGACAACGAAACCGCCAGCGTGTACCTGAAGGGCCGCACCGAAGTGCTGCCCGTCAGCCGGAGCTTTCTGCACGTTTTTCGCCAGATGTGACCGGCGGTCGGCCCCGGTCCAGGAAAGTGGCTGCTACCAGCGCGCTGGCCAGCGCCAGCATGGCGCTGGCTGCCATGATCCAGCGGTAGCCTGCAACGAACGCCTCCTGCACCGCGCCGCGTGCAGCCGGCGTAGCGCCCGGGGGGAGCGCAATGGCCGCCAGCTTGTCGCGCTGGGCCCAGACCGCGTTGACCACGTCGGCGGGCAGGCCGGCAGCCGTCATCGCCTGCTGCAGTCGGGGCTCGAACACCGAGGCCATCAGCCAGCCGAAGACGGCAATCGCCAGCAAGCCCGCCACGCGCGACACCGCGCTGTTGACGCCCGAGGCGGTGCCAGCCGCCTCGGGCTCCACAGAGTTCATCACGGTCGTTGTCAGTGGGGCAACGGCGATCGCCATGCCCAGGCCGAGCACCGTGATGCCCGGCAGGAATCCGGTCCAGTTACTGGCTGACGTCCCGGGAACGATCAAAAGGGCGAACCCTGCGGCCGCGACGAGTGGCCCGACCATCAGCGGCCGCCTTGCGCCCTGGCGGTCGACCAGCCCCCCTGCCCAGCGCGAAAGCAGGAACATGATGAGGATGAATGGCAGCAGCGCGGCCCCGGCCCCCGTCGCCGACAGGCCCTGGACCTGGATGAGGTTCAGCGGCAAGAAGAACAATCCCCCTCCGAGCGCGCCATACAGCAATAGCGTCAGCAGGTTTGCGCCGGCGAAGTTCCGGTTGCGCAGCAGTTGCAGGGGCAGCATGGGCGACTGTTGCACGTGCTCGGCGTAGACGAAAGCCAGCAGCGAAACGACACCGACGCCCAGTGCCGCGAGCACTGCGAGCGCGTGCCAACCGCGCGAGGGCGCTTCGATGAAAGCAAAAACGATTCCGCCCAGCCCCATCGTAGCCAATAGCGCTCCGGCCGCATCCAGGCGTTCAGGTTTGCCGGGACGCCGGCTCTCGGGCACGTGGTACCAGGTGATGGCCAGCACCACCAGGGCAAGCGGCACGTTCACGGCGAATGCCCAGGCCCAGGAGAAGCGATCGATCAGGTAACCGCCGAGCAATGGCCCCAGCGCCGCCGTGACGCCGCTGAAGGCCGCCCAGGTTCCGAACGCGCCGCCGCGCTCGTCTTTGGGAAAAGCGACGCTGATCAGCGCCAGGCTGCCCGGCACCAGCAAGGCGGCACCCAGGCCCTGGATGGCGCGCGCGGCAATCAGCTGCTGCACCGTCTGCGAGATGACGCAGGCCACCGAAGCGGTTGCGAAGATGCCCACACCTATCAGGAAGACGCGGCGCCGGCCGAGCCGGTCGCCCAGCGAGCCCCCCACGAGAAGCAGGGCGGCCAGCAAGAGCGAATATGACTCAACCACCCATTGCGCTTGATACACCGAGGCCGCCAGGGCCTGCTGGATCGCGGGCAAGGCCACGTTGACAACCGTGCCGTCCACGAACGCCAGGGACGATCCGAGGATCGAGGCGGCGAGCACCCAGCGTTTCTGGGCAGCGCCGCATGAGACCTCCTGCGCCTCGCGGTTCAGCGCTGTGTCATCGCATGGGAGTCTGGTGGCCAGGGTCATGGGATTGATCCTAGCGCAGCCGCCCAAAAAAAACGCCCCGGCGGGGCGTCAAGGGAGAGACTGTCAGGCATCACAACCGCCTGACACCGGGGATCACGCCCATCAGTTCTCCGTTGATGTACAGGGCGCCCTCGGGTGCACCCGAATCACAGTGCAGAGCGTGGAACTCCACCGTGTGTACCAGCACGCGTGCTGTTTGCGCCGCGCTGACACGCACGGCCAGCCGCGTCAGGATGTCGCTTGCGGTCTGCAACGTGGCGGCGGCGAAATGCAGCAGCGCTGCGCTAAAGGGACGGGTCGCATCGCTTGCGGCCCAGCTCAAGGTCTTGCTCATCGAAATCTCCTTGGGGGCCGCCCGCTGACACGTTTCGCAGGCAGCCCGGTTTCAGGGGCTATGGGTTTTGGGTCGACTCGGTTCGCGCCGCAGGATTCCGGTGGATTGCAGACGGGCGGCGTGGCCGGATGGTTGATGGGCTGTGGTCGTGTTCATGCAAATTTCTCCTGAAAATGGGGGCCAAAAACAAAACGGCCCGGGGACAAAAGCCACCGGGCCGCTCGCGCCACCTGCAAACAATCAGCGGGGTGGGGGTGCGGCGCCCCGGGGGATATGTGCACGCGATGCAAGTCGCTCATTGCCACGGCGGGTGCGCATAGCGCCGTTCGCGCTGGAGCAGCGAACGGTGGATAGCGAACTCAGGGCAAAGGTGGACAACATGAAAGCGGGCGGGTGGGTTGAGGGATCGGCGTCATCGATCAGAGGATCGACTTGCGCAAATGATAAACATTTGATTATCAGCTGCCAAGAGAAATTTATCGGTAGTTTCCCTAGCGTTTGCGCTTGAGCGGCGCGATGCCCTGCTGCGAGCGCTGCCACAGGGTGTGTGGGTCGTCCTCGGTCGCAGTGGCTGGTTCTGGGGACTTCCGGGTCGGATCTGCAGGCGCAGCGGCAGCGGCAGCGGTAGCAGTAGCAGTGGCAGGCGGCATCAGCACCTCGCCCAACAGGTCCAGCAGCCGGGTACGGGCGCGCTGCGGGTGCCGGCGGTAGTAAGTGAGCACCAACCCGACGATAAAGCGCTCGTCATCGTCCTGCGGCAGCGGGCTTTCCCCAGCTGCAGGCGCCTGGCCGCGGCCGGGCGACGCGGGTTGCGGCGCACCCTTGCCAGGCCCGTCGTGCGGCTGGTCCATCCAGCCCACGGGCTTGTGGCATAGCTGCTCGAACTGGCGAGCCAGCCGCTCGCCGATCTGGCGTGAGCGGCTCTTGATCTGGCTCCAGTAGCTCGGCTGGATCTGCAGCCGCTCGGCAAACCGCCGTTCCAGCCCCCACAGGGTGGCCGCGTCCGGGTCTTTGACGGTGCTTCGAAGGAACTCCTCGAACAGCGCGAGTGCGTTGTCCAGCCGGATCTGGGCGACATCGCGGGGGCGGGTGTTCATGAGCCCCGATGATAAAGCCTTGTTGATCTCTCGGTGGCCCCCCGAGTCAGCGAAGTACGATGCGAACTGTCCCCTCACCGGAGCCAGCATGAATCGGCTGACAAGAGCAATCCTGGCGCTTCTGGCAGCGTGTGCGGTCCTGGCGAGCATCGTGTGGGCGACTTTTCAGCTGCCGGCGTTTGGTGGTCTTGCCGGCCCCGCCGTGCAGGAGCGCATGCGGGCGTCCAAGCAGGTTCATGGCGGCCGGTTCGAGAACACCCCGCCCTACGTGAGCAATCTGTCGTTCTGGGGTGAGCTCAAGTCGTACCTGGGCGATGAAGTGCGCGAGCCGCAATTCGCCGTTCCAGTGGAGCGAATCGGGCCGCGCAATTTGGCTCGACCTGTGCCGCCCGGGCTGCGCGCGCGATGGCTCGGCCATGCCACCGTGCTGCTGGAAATCGACGGCGTGCGGGTGCTGACCGATCCGGTGCTGTCCCAACGCGCTTCGCCCTTCCAGTTCATCGGCCCGGCGCGCCTGCACTCGGCGCCGCTGGCGATCGAAGACTTGCAGAACATCGATGCCGTCATGATCTCGCACGATCACTTTGACCACCTGGACATGGACACCATCCAGGCGCTGGCGCGCGGCGGCACGCACTTCTTCGTCGGCCTGGGCATCGGCGCGCACCTTGAACGCTGGGGCGTTCCGCCCGTGCAAGTGCATGACATGGACTGGTGGGAGCAGGCCGAGTTTCGCGGTGTCACCATTCATTGCGCGCCGGCGCGGCATTACTCGGGACGCAAGAGCATGGACAACTCCACGTTGTGGTCGTCGTGGATGCTCAAAGGCCCGAATCACTCCGTGTACTTCAGTGGCGACTCGGGTTATGCAGGCCACTTCAAGCAAGTGCGTGAGCGGCTTGGCCCACCAGAGCTGGCGCTGATCAAGATCGGCGCATACGGCGCGACGTGGGAAGACATCCACATGTCACCCGAATCCGCCATCCGCGCAACCCGCGACCTGGGCGCGACGACTTTGCTGCCCGTGCATTGGGCCACCTTCAACCTGGCCTATCACGCGTGGGAAGAGCCGATCGTGCGCGGCGTGGCGGCGGCGCAAGTGCAGGGCGTATCCATCGTGACCCCGCACCCAGGCGAGCAGTTCGAAGCGGGTGTGCCGTTCGTTAACCGGGCTTGGTATTTGAACCGGCCGTAGCTGATGCCTTGACCCCCAGCGCCTTCCGCCCCACCGCCAGTGTCTGCTTGCAGGTCCAGTACTGCGCCCACGGGTCGGCTTTCTGGAACGACAGATGCTCTCTTGCCGTGCGCACCGTCCACTTGTCACTGCGCTGCAGTGCGCCCAGCTCGTCCCAGTCAACGGGTACCGATACGCCCAGCCCCGGCCTGGAACGCGCCGAGTAACCTGGAGGCCCTGCGGGGCCACGGTTTCACCATCGCCTGCTTCCCCGTGAAGATCCGCGGGGCTTCGGCAGGCTGGACCCGGGCGGTGGCGATCTTCGACTGAGGGACCACGAAAGGGCCATTGGTTTCACGGCGTGTAACGCCCGCTTACGGCCCGGCCTGGCCGCCTCCGATCCGTGGCAGACTGCTTTGCGTTGCACGTACTTTCATGAACTGGAGGACGCAAATGGTCAGCAAGAAGGTCAGTAAGAACACGATCTGCCTCTGGTACGACGGCACCGCCCTGGACGCCGCCCGGTTCTACGCGGAGACTTTTCCGGACAGTTCCGTGGGAACCATTTATCGCGCCCCTGGCGACTATCCCTCGGGCAAACAAGGCGATGTGCTGACGGTCGAGTTCACCGTCATGGGCATTCCCTGCCTGGGCCTGAATGGCGGCCCCATGTTCAGGCACACCGAGGCATTCTCGTTTCAGGTTGCGACCGACCACCAGGCTGAAACGGACCGCCTGTGGATGGCGATTGTCGGCAACGGTGGCCAAGAAAGCGAATGCGGCTGGTGCAAGGACAA
>JANYAN010000004.1 GCA_025361305.1 Burkholderiales bacterium | reverse complement strand
AGTCGAAGCTACAGTCGAACAACACCAGGGGTGCACTTGCGCCCTGGAGGGCCATGAGCTGGTCGGCGGAAATCAGGGTCGTGTACATGTCAATGCTCCTCTGCGGGTGCGTCCGGCACGGCGCGCGACCGCAGCGCCGTGGCTGCTATGCCGCTGACGGCCACCAGGGCTATACCAGCCCAGCTAGCCGCAGGAATCGGTTCGCCAAAAAGAAGCACGCTGTAGAGCGCGCCAAACACAATACCCGAGTATTGCAAATTGGCGACCACCAGGGTGGCGCCCTGGCTATAGGCGCGCGTCATGCACAACTGGCCAAGAGAAGCCAGCACGCCCATCGGCAGCAGCCAAAGTGCGTGTTGCCAATCCCATGCAGACAGCCCGGTCACTGCCATTGCCGCGCCGCCGGCCACCGCCGAACCGACAGCAAAATAGAACACGGTGCGCGTTGCCGGTTCACCCAGACGACCCAGCCCCATCACCTGCATGTAGGCGAAGGCCGCCGTCATGCCCGACAGCAGGCCCACCACACCGGCAAACGCCTGGTTCTGTTCGATCGTGGGCCTGAGCATCATGACCACGCCGACAAACCCGGCCAGCACTGTCAGCACCAAAGGGCCCTGGTCGAGTGGCCTGGCGCCGGTTTTCGGGTTCCACGCCAGCAACGCCCCGCCGACAAGGAAAGCCGCTATCCACACGCTGCTCATGTAGTTGAGTGTCATGGCCGTGGCCAGGGGCAGCCCCGCCAAGGCGTAGAACCAGGCGCCCAGCGACACCACGCCCACCAGGCTGCGCCACGCGTGCATGCCAGGGTAACGGGTGGCCAGTGACACGCTCTGGCGCCGCGCCAGTAGCCACATGAGCAGCATGCCCAGCAAGCCGCGGTAGCACACCAGTTCGGCGCTGTTGAACCACTCGGAGGCGATCTTGACGCACACCGCCATGCTGGCGAAAAACAGCGATGCCAGCAGCATCCACAGGGCTTGCATCAATGCTCCAGGCGGCGATCCAGCCAGGGCTGGCGCATCAGATGAGCGGCCTCGAAGGCTTCGATACGCTGCCGATGCGCCAAATCGAACAGGACCCGGCCGAAGCCATTGCTGGCCGTGGACCGGCCGTACTGCTTGGGAAAGATCGCGTCGGTATCGACGTTGGCCCGGTCCAGGGGCACGACGTGGCCGACATGCATGCCTTTCGGGAACGCGGGCATCAGACCTGTAACGTGCGGGCGCCCAGTTGCGAGCGATACCACTCGTGGAAGTGCTGCATGCCGTCTTCCATCGGGCTCTGGTAGGGGCCGGTCTCGTTGTCGCCGCGGTTCATCAACGCCTTGCGGCCGGCGTCCATGCGCTCGCCGATCTCGTCGTCCTCCAGGCAGGTTTCCATGTAGGCAGCCTGCTGGGCCTGGGCAAATTCGCGCTCGAAGGCGCAGATCTCTTCGGGATAGTAGAACTCCACCATGTTCATGGTCTTCTGCGGACTGATCGGGTGCAGGGTGGAAATGGTGAGCACGTGCGGATACCACTCGACCATGATGTGCGGGTAATAGGTCAGCCAGATCGCGCCGTATTTGGGTGGTACGCCGTTGCGGTACTCAAGCAGCGCGCGCTGCCAGCGCTCGTATACCGGGCTGCCGGCCCGTCCCAGCCGATTGGCCACGCCCACGGTCTGCACCGAATAGTTTTCCTTGAACTCCCAGCTCAGGTCGTCGCAGGTGACGAAACTCCCCAACCCGGGATGGAACGGGCCGACGTGATAGTCCTCCAGGTAGACCTCGATGAAGGTCTTCCAGTTGTAGTTGCACTCATGCATCTCCACCCGATCCAGCACCATGCCGCTGAAGTCGAGGTCGGCGCGTGGCCCCATGCCGGCCAGATCGCCTGCGACGTCGCGGCCGTTTTGCTCGAACAACAGGCCGTTCCACTCCTGCAGGCCGTAGTTGTTCAGGTCCAGGCAGGGGTCCTTGGCAAAGTGAGGCGCGCCCAGCAAGGTGCCGGCGCGACTGCCATGGCCGCCGCTATAGGTCCACCGGTGAACCGGGCAGACGATGTTGCCACTGGCGGCCTGACCGGCCTGGCTGGAGCCGCGCCCCTTGAGGATCACGGCCTGGCGGTGGCGGCAGACGTTGGAGATCAGCTCCGCGCCGGTTGGCGTGCGCAGCAGCGCGCGGCCCTCGCCCTCCTGGGGCAGGGCGAAGTAGTCGCCTATGTTCGGTACCGAAAGCGCGTGCCCCACGTAACGGGGCCCGGGCTGAAAGATGACGTCCATCTCGCGCTGGAACAGCGCCTGGTCGAAATAGCTGGAAACTGGAAGTTGGCTTGCGGCCTGCTGCAGTTGAAGACTTAAATCAGACATGAAACCTGACCTAGAGACTCCCCCTATGAAGGGGCAGGGTGAGCGCGAGAGCGCGGGATGGAATTGGGGGAAATCAGTGGAAAACACGGGCCCGGAATGAGGGAAGGGGATTGTACCCCCCGGCCCGTCACCGACAGCCGTGGCCCGGGTCCGGGCGCGGCGGTCGCTAAAATCATCCGTTTCGCATTTCATCAACATGCCCAAGGCCCCTGTCAAGACCCCGGCGAGCTACGAAGCCGCCCTTGAAGAACTCGAGCAGCTGGTCGCCCAGATCGAATCGGGCCAGTTGCCGCTGGAGGAGCTGCTCGCGGGCTACCAGCGTGGCGCCGATCTGCTCAAGTTCTGCCGCGACCGGCTCGAAGTGGTGGAGAACCAGATCAAGGTGCTGGACCAGGGAGCCCTCAAACCATGGACGCCGGAGTGACCGAAGCGTTCGACCTTGCGTGCTGGTCCGGCGCACGGCTGGCCCGCGTGGAGCAGGCTTTGTCCGAATGGGTCGTCGGCGACGCGCCGGCGGGCCTGGGTGAGGCGATGCGTTATGCGGTCCTGGATGGCGGCAAGCGCCTGCGGCCGCTGCTGGTGCTGGCCGCGTGCGACGCAGTGCTCGGGTCCGATGAGGCGGCCCTGAGGGCAGCTTGTGCTGTCGAGCTGATCCATGCCTATTCGCTGGTGCACGACGACATGCCCTGCATGGACAACGACGTGTTGCGCAGGGGCAAGCCCACGGTGCACGTGAAGTTCGGCCAGGCCCAGGCGCTGCTGGCGGGCGACGCGCTGCAGGCGCTGGCTTTCGAGTTGCTGGTCCCCGGGGGCCAGGCCGTGCGCCCTGCGATCCAGGCGCATTTGTGCCGTCTTCTGGCGCGGGCCGCCGGCCATGCCGGCATGGCCGGCGGGCAGGCGATCGACTTGGCCAGCGTGGGCCGCCTGCTGAGCGAGAATGAGCTGCGCGAGATGCATCGGTTCAAGACCGGCGCCCTGTTGCAGGCCAGCGTGATGATGGGGGCGGCCTGCGGCGACGCGCCGGCCCCGGCGGTGCGGGCCCTGGCGGATTACGGGGCGGCCGTTGGCCTGGCGTTCCAGGTGGTGGACGATGTGCTGGACGTTACCTCCGATGCGGCCACACTGGGGAAGACAGTGGGCAAGGATGCGCAGCAGGACAAGCCGACCTACGTCTCGCTGCTGGGGCTGGAGCGCTCGCGCGCGTTCGCCGGCGAATTGCTGGCGCAGGCCCTGGGCGCACTGGCAGCCAGCGGGCTGGCCGATACCCGCGCTTTGCACGCGCTGGCGGTGATGGTGGTGCACAGGGAAAACTAGATAACAGGCTGACATGGTTCCATTGCTTGAAACAATCAACGACCCGGCCGAGCTGCGCAGGCTGACGCGCGCCCAGCTACCCCTGCTGGCCGAAGAACTGCGGGCTTTCGTGCTGGACAGCGTTTCGCGCACGGGCGGCCACCTGAGCTCCAACCTGGGCACGGTCGAGCTGACGATCGCGCTGCATTACGTGTTCAACACGCCCTACGATCGGCTGGTCTGGGACGTGGGCCACCAGACCTATCCGCACAAGATCCTGACGGGCCGGCGCAGTCGCATGGACAGCCTGCGCCAGCTGGGCGGAATGTCAGGCTTTCCACAGCGGACCGAGAGCGAGTACGACACCTTCGGAACAGCCCACTCGTCGACCAGCATTTCAGCGGCACTGGGCATGGCGGTAGCGGCCAGGCAGAAGGGCGAGACGCGCAAGGCGGTGGCGATCATCGGCGACGGTGCCATGAGCGCCGGAATGGCGTTCGAGGCGCTGAACAATGCCGGTGTGGCCGACTGCGACCTGCTGGTCATCCTGAACGACAACGACATGTCGATCAGCCCGGCCGTGGGCGCGCTCAACCGCTACCTGGCCCAGCTCATGAGCGGGCAGTTCTACGCCGCGGCCAAGAACGTCGGCAAGAACGTGCTGAAGGTAGCCCCGCCGCTGTTCGAGCTGGCCAAGCGCTTCGAGGAGCACGCCAAGGGGATGCTGGTGCCGGCCACGCTGTTCGAGAAGTTCGGCTTCAATTACGTCGGCCCCATCGACGGCCACGACCTCGACTCGCTGGTGCCCACGCTGGAAAACATCAAACACCTGAAGGGGCCGCAGTTCCTGCATGTCGTTACCAAGAAGGGTCAGGGCTACAAGCTGGCCGAGGCCGATCCTGTGGCCTACCACGGGCCTGGCAAATTCGACCCGGCCATCGGCCTGGTGGCGCCGGCCACGCCACCCAAGACCACCTTTACCCAGGTCTTTGGCCAATGGCTGTGCGACATGGCCGAGCATGATCCGCGGCTGGTGGGCATCACGCCGGCGATGGGTGGGGGCTCGGGCATGGTCGAGTTCGAGAAACGCTTCCCGAACCGCTATTTCGACGTCGGCATCGCCGAGCAGCATTCGGTCACTTTTGCCGCCGGCCTGGCCTGCGAAGGGCTCAAGCCGGTCGTGGCCATCTATTCGACCTTTCTGCAGCGCGCCTACGACCAATTGATCCACGACGTGGCCATCCAGAACCTGCCGGTGGTGTTTGCGCTGGACCGCGCCGGTGTGGTCGGTGCCGACGGCGCCACGCATGCTGGTGCCTATGACATCGTCTACCTGCGTTGCGTCCCGAATATCAGTGTGGCGTGTCCGGCCGATGAAAACGAATGCCGCAGGTTGCTCAGCACCGCCTTCGGGCAGCATCACCCCGTGGCCGTGCGCTATCCGCGCGGCGCCGGCGCCGGAATCGCGATCGAGCCAGGCCTCGAACCGCTGCCCTTCGGCAAAGGCGAGTTGCGGCGGCGGCGCGGCGGCGTGCCCGATGGCGCGTGCAAGGGCGTGGCAATCCTGGTCTTCGGCACCTTGCTCTACCCGGCGCTCCAGGCGGCCGAGCGGCTCAACGCCACGGTGGTCAACATGCGCTGGGCCAAGCCGCTGGACAGCGCGCTGCTGCTGGAAATCGCCGCGACCCACGAGGCGCTGGTGACACTCGAGGAAGGCGCTGTGATGGGCGGCGCGGGCAGTGCTGTCAGCGAGGAACTGCAGGCCAACGGCATTCTCAGGCCGATTCTTCAGCTGGGCCTGCCCGATACGTTCATCGAGCACGGCGATCCCGCGCGGCTGCTGGCGCTGCAGGGCCTGGACGCATCCGGTATTGAGGCGTCGGTCCGCACCCGTTTTGGCGGATTGGTGGAACGCATCGCGCCTGCGCTGAAAGTGGTCGGCTGAACGCCGAATCAAAGATCTCCGGGTATTTCTCAAGGGAAAACCCCTGAGGATCAAAGTGGGTGCCTTCCTAGAATGGACGGCAGATTTTGACAACCTCGCAGTTGCGTCAAGTCGCATTGGCCCAGGATCTTTTTTTCAGAGGAGCGTCTCCATGGATCGTCGATCACTCATCAAAAATGCAGGCATCGCCGGCGTGCTTGCGGCGGGGGTTGCGCCCGCAGTGCACGCGCAGGCTGCCATCCGCTGGCGCCTGGCGTCCAGCTTTCCCAAGTCGCTCGATACGCTCTTTGGCGGCGCCGAGGAATTTGCCAAGCAGGTCAAGGCGATGTCAGGCGGCAAGTTTGAAATCTCGGTCCACGCGGCCGGCGAGTTGATGCCGGCATTCGGCGTCGTCGATGGGGTGCAAAACGGCACGGTTGAAGTGGCCCACACGGCGCCTTACTACTTCTTTGGCAAGGACGAGTGTTTCGCCCTGGGCTGCGCCATCCCCTTCGGCCTGAACAGCCGCCAAATGACGGCCTGGACCTATCACGGCAACGGCCTGAAGCTGATGCGCGAGTTCTACGCCAAGTACAACATCATCAATTTCGCGGCTGGCAATACGGGCGCCCAGATGGGCGGCTGGTTCCGCAAGGAAATCAAGTCGGTCAAGGACCTGAAGGGCCTGAAGTTCCGCACCGGCGGATTCCCCGGCAAGGCGATCGAGCGGCTAGGCGTGATTCCCCAGAACATTCCCGGCGGCGAAATCTACCAGGCGCTGGAAAAGGGCACGATCGACGCCGCCGAATGGGTGGGTCCGTACGATGACCTGAAACTGGGCTTCAACAAGGTGGCGCCCTATTACTACTACCCCGGCTACTGGGAAGGCGGGCCGCAGCTGGACATCTTCATCAACCAGAAGGCGTATGACGGGCTGTCTGCCGAGAACAAGGCCATCATCGAGAATGCCGCCGCGTACGCGCACGTGGACATGCAGGCCAAGTACGACGCCTGGAACCCGGCCGCCCTGAAGCAGTTGGTGGGGTCTGGCACCAAGCTGCGGCCGTTTCCGCCGGATGTGCTGAACGCCGCCTTCAAGGAGGCGATGGCCCTGTACGAGGAAATCGGCGCAAAGAACGAATCGTGGAAGAAGATCTACGCCGATTTCTCCAAGTTCCGGGCCGAGCAGAACCTTTGGTTCCGCTTCACCGAAGGCACTTTCGACCGCTACATGCAGGCGCAGAAGCTGTAACCGCAGTCTGCGGGTCCCAGAAAAAAGCCGCGC
>JANYAN010000554.1 GCA_025361305.1 Burkholderiales bacterium | reverse complement strand
CCGCGCGCGCGCGCACGCCGCAACGAATATCAGCTGGGCATAGCCGAGTTGGCAGCCGCCGCCGTGCGCAATTCGGTGGTGCAGTACGTGAAACTGTTCAAAATGGCTCCGGCCATGCTGCGCGCGGCCAGAGACGTGCTGGTCCCCGAAAAGGACGAGAGCGGCAAGCGCCGGTGGGCCCTGCCAAAAAACTTCAAGCTGTTCGGGCCCCGAACATTTCTGAACGTGGCCATCACCAATCAACGGGCCTTTGCCGGACGCTCCATTTCCCTGGCCGAGACCAAACTGATCGCCCGGACCTTCGGCGTCTCGCTCAACGACGTGGTCATGGCCACCACAGCGGGTGCCTTGCGCCGCTACCTCAGCGAGCATCGCGACCTGCCTGCGGCACCGCTGCTCGCCGCCGTACCGGTGAGCTTGCGCGCCGCCGGCGACGATACGGCCAACAATCAAGCCAGCATCGTGCGGATGACGCTGGCCACCGATATCGTGGACCCGGTCGAGCGGCTCCAGGCCATCCACGCTGGATCCAGCGCGAGCAAGGCCATGATGGGCCGGGTCAAGGCGGCCATCCCCAACGACTTCCCGATTTTCGGCGCCCCGTGGCTGGTATCGGGCGCAGCCTCCCTGATGGGGCGCTCGCGCCTGGCCAACGTGATGCCCCCGCTGGCCAACGTGGCAATCTCCAACGTCGCGGGCAGCCCTGTCCCCTTGTACTTCGCCGGGGCGCAGGTGGTCAGCTACTACCCGGTGTCCATCCCCGGGCACAGCATGGCATTGAACGTAACGGTGCAGAGCTACAACGGACGCATGGACTACGGCCTGATCGCGTGTCGCCGCGCCGTGCCGGATGTCGCCGATCTGGGCGACTATCTGCTTGCCGAGCATCAGATCCTGCTGGCGCGGGCCCAGGCCAATGATGCGCTCACCAAGGCCGTGACAGAGGTTGCCAAGCCCAAGACCCGCAAGCCGCGCGCCCTCAAGCTGGTCAGCCCCGCTCGCGCGGCACCAGCGCGCAAGGAGTCTGCGGCCTCGCGCGCCGGAGCGCGTTAGATCGGGTAGATCAGCGAGTTGAGCACCATCTCGCTGTCGTAGACGCATAACCGGCTGCGCAATTTCAGGCCGTCCGGCGTTCGCTCGATCTCATCGACGTAGCGGCCCACGTTGTAGACCTCGCTCGCATCACCGGGCCGGGTGCGATACACGGCGTAGTTGGCCTGGGCCCGGATCTGGCCGTCTTCCTGCGGCCAAACCTGCGCCGGGCTCACCACGTGGCGCGTGTAGTAGGGGGCGTGGTAGATGGTCTGGGTCACGCCGTACACGCGATCCTTCATCATGCCGCGGCTTTCCAGGGCGATCAGCGCCAGCGGCAGGCCGCGGTCGAAGTTCTCGCGGGCCTGGACTTTGTAGGATGCATCTTCCAGGAAGAATTCCGGCCAGTCGCCAAAGCGCTTTTCATCCAGGGCGGCCGCATAGGCGGCGTTGAGCTGGTCGACTTCGAGTTGGAGCGTGAGCCGCTCGAGTGCGCCGGTCTGCGCGCTCATATTTCCATCACCTTCTTCCAGTAGGCGTACAAGCTGCGAATGAGCGTCTCCGTAACCATGTGCTGCGCCGGCCCGGTGCCCCTGCCGTCCAGCTCGCACAGGGTGCTGCCGGCCTCGCCCCATTGGGCAAAGCCGTGCTGGCTCAGTTCGATCACTTCGCCGTCGTCGGCGCTGACGAAACCGGCCGGCCCGAACAGGTTGGCCTGGCGAAGACGCCGCTGCGTCATCCCGGGCGTGTCGTCGGCAAACCCGAAATGGGTCCAGACGAAATCGAACTCGCCCTCACCGCGCGGCACGATATGGCGCGTCGACAGCGAATTGACCTGCTGCTGGATGATCAGGCTGGGAAACAGCGTGATCATCGTCACGCTGGGAGTGATATCGGTGCCCGGATGTGCCGGATCGTCGATGCACCACCACGGCTCGGGCGCGACGTCCAGCAGCCTCGTGTCGTTCAGTGTCATGTCGGCCTTGAAGCTGGTGACGCCGGCCGTCACAGCGGCGTTCTGGCCGCCATCCGCCATCGCTGGCGCATCGGGGTTGCGCCGGGAGATCATGACGGCGTGGCGGCCATGCGAGTCCATGACCATGCGGCTCTTCTGGTCGGCGCGCCACAGGCCGAAGGTCACGAACCAGGTGTGCAGCAGCCCCGGGTGATACGGGTCCTTGATGTTCTCCATCATCAGCTTCCAGTTGCCCGGAATGCGCTGCCGGTTGTAGCCCAGCAGCGTCAATTTCCGCCCCTTGAAGATGCGATCGAGCCAGGGTGCAATCTCCGCCCCCAGGTAGTCCTGCAGCGACTCTGTCCGGTCGCTGAACGTGGCGAACACCAGGCCATGCAGCACGGCCACACGAAGCTGCGTCAGGCCGTTGGCCTTGAGGTCGAAATCGGCGGGCATGCCGCCGTTGACGCAATCGCCCTCTTTCACGCCGTCCTTGAACGGCAGGCCCGCCAGGTCGCCGTTGAGCTTGTAGGTCCACTGGTGATACGGGCAGACGAAGCTGCGGGCATTGCCGTGCGGCTGCTGGCAGAACCGCACGCCGCGATGGGCGCAGCGGTTTTCCACGACACGGATGCCGCTGTCGGTGCCGCGATCCTTCGGCGCCACCCGATCGCGCACCAGGATTACCTGGCGCTCGCCAACCCAGCTGAGCTTGAAGTCACCGGTGTTCGGGATCTCCACTTCGAGTCCGACATAGCACCAGTGCTCACCGTAGAAAATCTTCTCGAGCTCGCGCCGGTACAGCTGGGCGTCGGTGTAAGCCCAGAAAGGCACGCGGCTGGAGCCGGGCTGGGTCCAGCGGGAAAGGGCTTGGGGCGCGTTCATGCGGCGGTCTCCTGAGCAAAATAGTACGCTTACTTATCAGTTCACCGCAACGGCGAAGGTGACCGGCCGCCTTAGCGGGCACCGGCTTGAAGCAGCTTGTCGAAGTCGGCGTCCAGTCTCGAAAGCGACGCATTGATCCGGGTCCGCCGCGCCTTGACCCAGTCGTCCTGCTCGGCCAGGCGTCGCTGGGCCGAGCCCAGCATCCGGTCCATCTCGGCCGGCTGCGGTCCGCCGGCCGTGGCGCGGTTGTTGACGATCGACACAGGGTCGAGCGTGGAGCGGAATTCCCTTTCGCTCATCGGCAGCTCGCCGGCCGTGGCGCCCTCCTTGACCGATTCCCGGTAAATGCGCCGGGCCTGCGCGTAGGGAAAGTCCAGCGGCTTGATGTCGTGGGCCTTGGCGTATTCCACCACCTCGGCGGCGAAGTGATGGCCGACGCGGAACGGCAGCTTGTACTTGCGCATCAGGACGTCTGCGAGCTCCTGCGAGGCCGTCCAGTCGCTGTTGAGTTCTTCCAGCGCGCGCTGCGGATTGATCACCAGCGCCTGAAGTATCCTTTCCCAATTCTGCAAGACGGCCACGGCGCTGCGCACCATGGCGCTGTTGTCCCGGACTTCCTTCGCGTCGGCCATGCCGGGAGTGATGTTGTGGGCGCGAATCAGCGGTCCCAGAGCGAGAGAAATTGCCGTGGACGCGTCCCTGCGGGTCGAGTTCAGCAGCCCCGGATTGTGCTTCTGCGGCATCGCGCTGGACACGTAGGTGTTGCCGCCCCCTTCGGCCAGCAGCATCCACGGCCGCGGGGCGGCGTATTGCGTCATGATGTCCTCGACGAAACTGCCGGCGTGCAGCGAGATCGAAGTCACGATCGCGCCGACCTCCACGGGATGCTCCGTCGACGAAATCTGGGCAGCGTCGTAGGCGTTGTCCACCGTCGTCGCAAATCCCAGGTAGTCGGCCATACGGGTGCGGTTCAGGGGCCAGCTGGAGCCATTGAGCACGGTCGTGCCCATGGGCGAGCGATCGATGCGCGAATACGCCTCGCGGATGCGCTGGGCGTCACGCTCGAGCCCCGCGGCATGACCGAGAAGGTAGTGGCCCAGGCTGTTCGGCTGCGCCGCCACGCCATTGGTGTAGTTGGGGACAATCGTCTTCGCGTGCCGTCCCGCCATGCCCACGAGCGCGCTGGATGTCTTGTTCAGTTGCTCAGCCAGTTTCAGCAGGTCCTCGCGCAGGATTGCGGCGCGGTAGGTCGCGTGCATGTCCTGGCTGGAGCGCCCCGCGTGGAGCAAGGTCACCTCGGATCCCGCAGCCTGGATCATCAACGGCTCGAAGGTGATGACACTCGACGGCCGCTTTCCGCCGGGCTGGTTCCCATCGGCAAGCACCCTGGCGATGCCCACCGCAAGCCGGGGGGCCATTGCCTTGTCCAGCAGCCCTTCGTCGGCGTTGATCACCGCGCTGGCTTTGTTCATTTCGCCGAGCCAGAAGAATTCGTCCCGGGCGGGCGTCGGCTGGGCGACCGCCGCCGCGCCTTGCGCGACCAGCAACCCCATCGCCAAAGAACGGAATCCAGGATGCATGATCGACTCCTTTGCGACGGATCGGGGGTCTATGCCACCGGTCTGCGCTTTGCTTTCCACGCGCCGTACATGATGACGAAGCCCGGGATCAGGATCATCGCCCAGATGATCTTGTCCAGGTGCTCCTTGACCCAGGGGATGCCGCCGAACAGGTAGCCGGCGGTAATGATGCTGCCGACCCAGAGCGCGCCGCCGGTCACGTCGAAGAAGGTGAACTTGCTGCGCGTCATCTGCGCCACGCCGGCGACAAACGGCGCGAAAGTGCGCAGGAAGGGCATGAAGCGCCCGGCGACGATGGTGATGCCGCCATATTTTTCGTAGAAGGCATGGGCCTGATCGAACGCCTTCTTGTTGAAGAATCGCGAGTCTTCCCACTTGAATACCCTGGGCCCGAAGTAGCGGCCAATGGTGTAGTTGCTCTGGTTGCCCAGCACTGCGGCGGCCAGCAGCAGGCCCACTGACGCGGGATAGCTCATCAGCCCGGTGCCGCACATCGCGCCCACGACGAAAAGCAGCGAATCGCCGGGCAGAAACGGCATCACCACCACGCCGGTCTCAACAAAGATGATCAGGAACAGCAGCGCGTAGACCCACGCCCCGTAGTTCATGACGAACGTCTCGAGGTAGGTGTCCACATGCAGGACGAAATCCACAATGAAGGCAAGCAGTTCCATAGGCAAGGATTATCTCCCGCGCCTAAAATGAGCCGCTTGAACGCCGTGCTCTCCCCAGGCCTACGCCGCCCCATCCGCGATCTGCCCGACGAACTGGTCAGCCAGATCGCCGCTGGCGAGGTGGTGGAGAGGCCCGCCTCGGTGGTGCGGGAGCTCCTGGACAACGCGCTCGACGCCGGCGCGACGCAGGTCAACCTGCGCCTGTTGGCCGGCGGCGTGCGGCTCATCCTGGTCGAAGACGATGGCGGCGGCATTCCGCGCGACGAGCTGGCGAGCGCCCTGCGGCGCCACGCCACGAGCAAGATCGCCTCGCTGGCCGACCTGGAATCGGTCGGCACGATGGGTTTTCGCGGTGAGGCGCTGGCGGCCATCGGGTCGGTTGCCCAGCTGTCGCTGCTGTCGCGCACAGACGACCAGGCCACGGCTTTCGTTCTGGATGGGCGCAGCGGCGAACTGCGGCCGGCGGCCCGTGCCGTTGGCACGACGGTGGAGGTGCGGGAGCTGTTCTTCAGCACCCCGGCGCGGCGCAAGTTCCTCAAGACCGACGCAACCGAGCTGACACACTGCATTGAGGCCGTTCGGCGGCACGCGCTGGCGCGACCCGATGTCGGCTTCGCGATCTGGCACGAAGGCAGGCTGGTCGAGCAGTGGCGCCCCGCCACGCAGGAGCAACGCCTGGCCGATGTGCTGGGCGAAGAACTGCTCGGGCAAAGCGTGAACGTCGACTACAGGGCCGGCTCGATTCGCGTCACCGGCCGCGCCGGCATTCCGGATGCGGCGCGGGCGCGTGCCGACCAGCAGTTCGCCTATGTCAACGGCCGCTATGTGCGCGACAAGGTGCTCAGCCACGCGGCGCGCAGCGCCTATGAAGATGTTCTGCACGGCCAGCGCCAGCCGGTGTACGCGTTGTACCTTGAAATCGATCCGGCCCGGGTCGACGTCAACGTGCACCCGACCAAGATCGAGGTGCGCTTTCGGGACAGCCGCGAGATTCACCAGGCCGTGCTTCATGCGGTGGAAAACGCGCTGGCGACGCCACGCGCGGGCGTCGCGGCGGCTGGGCCAGCGCCGGCACTGGCGGAGCGCGACACGGCACAGACCAGCGGCGCCAGCCACGTCGGCTGGATGCAGCCGTCGTTCCCGCTACAGGCCGAAGCCGGCAATCGGGTGTCGGACCTGTCCGCGCTGTGGGCAAGCGGACCTGTGCCGGCGCACGCCACATCGGCGCGCCCCGCGCCATCGGAATCGCTAGCCGCCGGCGAGTGGCCGCTGGGCCGCGCGATCGCGCAGCTTCAGGGCATCTACATCCTTGCCGAAAACAGCCAGGGCCTGGTGATCGTGGACATGCATGCCGCCCACGAACGCATCGTCTATGAGCGGCTTAAAGCGCAGATGGATGCAGGCGCGGCCGGCGGCAGCGAAGGCGGCCGTCTGGCCAGCCAGCCCTTGCTGATCCCGGCCACTTTCGCCGCCACGCCGCAGGAAGTCGCTGCCGCAGAAGGATGCGCCGCCACGCTGCAGACCCTGGGCCTGGAAATCACGCCCTTCTCCCCCAAGACCCTGGCCGTGCGCGCCGTGCCCACCAGCCTGGCGGACGGCGACTCCGTCGAACTGGCGCGCAGCGTGCTGGCCGAGTTGGCACAGCACGATGCAAGCACCGTGATACAGCGGGCACAGAACGAACTGCTGGGCACCATGGCCTGTCACGGCGCGGTGCGCGCCAATCGCAAGCTCACAGTGGATGAGATGAACGCCCTGCTGCGCCAGATGGAAAAGACCGAGCGCTCCGACCAGTGCAACCACGGCCGACCGACCTGGCGCCAGATTACCGTGCGTGAGCTCGACAGCCTGTTCATGCGGGGACGCTAGGAAGACATGAAGGCGATCACCGGCGCCGAAGCCGCTGTGCGCATGCTGCAGGCGCATGGCGTCAGGCACATCTTCGGGCTGTGTGGCGATACCAGCCTGCCTTTCTACGACGCACTGGCGCAGCTGGACCATGGAATGCAGCATGTGCTCACTCGCGATGAACGCTCGGCCGCCTACATGGCCGACGGCTACGCGCGCGTCACGGGCCGGGTCGGCGTTTGCGAAGGCCCCAGCGGCGGCGGAGCCACCTACATCCTGCCGGGATTGATCGAAGCATCGGAATCGTCGATCCCGATCCTGGCCATCACCACCGATGTGGGCGTCAACGCGCGCGGCCGCTATACGCTGACCGAGGTCGACCAGCGCTCGCTGTTCAGGCCCGTGACCAAATGGAATGCCGTGATCGACCGTGCTGTGGATATCCCCCGCACCATGCGCGCGGCGTTCTCCAATATGACCACGGGGCGCCCAGGCAGCGCCCAGCTGACGCTGCCCTACGACGTGCAGACCGGCGAAGTGCCGGCCGACGACGTGTGGGCCGATGAGTCCCTGGGAGCCTATCCGTCGCGCCGCGTCGGGCCCGATCCGGATGCCGTCAAGGCCGCCGCGCAGCTGATACGGGGTGCCAACAACCGCATCTTTATCTGCGGCGGCGGTGTCGTCATTTCCGGCGCAGAGCAGGCTTTGCTTGCGCTGGCCGAGCAACTCGAGGCGCCGGTCGCCACCACCATCAGCGGGCAAGGCACGATCGCCGAAGACCATCCGCTGGCCGTGGGCGTGGTGGGTAGCAACGGCGGTACGCCGTTCACCCGCGGGCTGGTCGACCGGGCCGACCTGGTCATCTTCATCGGATGCCGCGCGGGCTCGGTCACCACTGAGCGGGGGCGCCATCCCGCGCCGGGCACCACCCAGGTACTGCACCTGGATGTGGACCCGGTCGCCATTGGCACCAACTACCGGCCCGATGTTTCGCTGGTGGGCGACGCGCGCCTGTCGCTTGCCGCCCTTGCAGCCGAGCTGGGCAAGTCAGCTGCACCCTCGCGTGCCAGCACGCTCAACCGGGCCACCGTGGCCAGCGCAAAGGCTGAGAAATTCGCGCAATTCATGCGCTACGCGAGCGACGCCGCGGTGCCCATCACCCCCGAGCGCATCGTCCACGACATGCAGGCCGTGCTGCCTGCGGATGCCGTGGTGGTCGCCGATCCCGGCACGCCCTGCCCTTATTTCTCCGCCTACTACACGTGGAAGATGCCCGGCCGGCATTTCATCACCAACCGCGCACATGGAGCGCTGGGCTATTCTCTGGCGGCGGCGATCGGTGCGCAGTTCGGGCGGCCAGGGCACAAGGTGGTGTCGGTGATGGGAGACGGCAGCTTCGGCTTCACCATCGGAGAGATCGAGACTGCCATGCGGCACAGGCTGTCGATCACCTTCGTGGTCATCTCCAACGCCGTCTATGGCTGGATCAAGGCGGGCCAGAAGGCCGCGTTCGGCGGTCGCTATTTCTCGGTGGATTTTTCCCGCACCGATCACGCGGCCGTGGCGCGCGCCTACGGCGTCAGGAGCTGGACAGTGACCCTTCCCTCCGAGTTACGCCAGGCCCTGGCTGCAGCCATCGCCACCGAGGGGCCGAGCCTGGTCGACATCATCACCCAGCCGCTGCAGGACGCGCACGCGCCAGTCAGCGAGTGGGTCGCCTGAACATTCATCGAGGAAGACACCATGATGAGACTCGCTGTTGCCACGTCGCTGGTGTTCGCCCTGCTGCTACCGGTTACGGCCGGCGCACAGAAGTTTCCCGACAAGCCGGTGCGCATGATCGTCCCCTTTCCCCCGGGTGGATCGCTGGACGTGGTGGCCCGCTCCGTCGCTCAGCGACACCGTGCCGGACACCAGATCGTTCAAGGCCGGCGCGGCGCCGCGGTACGGCACGTGCAGAAAGTGCAGTCCGTAGCGCTGGGCGAACAACTCGAGCGCGAGATG
>JANYAN010000389.1 GCA_025361305.1 Burkholderiales bacterium | reverse complement strand
CCGGCCGCCCGGGGCCGACACGCTGCTGCTGCGCGGCGATGTGTCGCACGACGCCGATTGCCGCGCCATGGTCGAGGCCGTGCTGGCACGCTGGGGCCGGATCGACGCATTGGTCAACAACGCCGGCATATCGGTTTTTGGGGGCGCCTCGAGCTGGGAGGCACTGGATGTGCAGGCGTTCCAGCGCATCCTGGGCGTCAACACTGTCGGCACTTTCCAGATGGTGCGCGCCTGCGTCGCGCACTTGAAGGCGGTCCGGGGTTGCATCGTCAATGTATCGTCGATTGCGGGTGCGTTGGGCATCGGCTCGTCCATGCCGTATATCGCTTCGAAGGGTGCCGTGAACGCGATGACGCTGCACCTGGCACGCTCGCTCGCGCCGGAGATCCGCGTCAACGCGGTCTGTCCGGGGCTGATCACTTCGCGCTGGTTTGTCGATGGCATAGGCCAGGAGGGGTACGAGAAGCTCAAGGAGACCTATGAACGCAACGCGCCGTTGGGGCGCGCCGGTACGCCCGAAGACGTTGCCGAGGCGGTGGTCTGGCTGGTCGACGGCGCCCGCACGGTGACGGGCGAACTGGTCCTGCTGGATTCGGGCATGCACCTTGGCGCCGCTTCGCCGGTGCGCATTCCGGGCGCGGGCCACTGAAGGCGTTAGCATCGCGCATGAAGAAGACATTCAATCTGGTGCCTGAAGGCAAGAACCGCGACCGGGTGCTCGACGCCGTCAAGCACGAGATCCGCAAATACATCAAGCGCGAACGCCGACGCGAATTGCCCGAAGGCGTGGACTATTGGGATTTCGACTGCAAGTTCGGCGCCACGCCCGAAGTGGCCGAGGTGGTGCACCTCTCGGCGATCACCGGTCTGATCGATGGTGTGGCCAAGGATGAAGGGCCGCAGTTCTACGTTGAGATCCTGGCCAAACATGGCCACCGCAAGGCCAGGCCAGTGGTCGATGCGGGTGCCCCGACCGACACAGCGCCCGACTAAGCGTTGCGCGCCGAGGCCGCGCGCAGCTTGTCCTTCTTGCTGGGACGCTTGCCCTTGATGCCCCCCGAGCCCGGGGGTGCCCCCGGGGTTGCGTCGGCCACCGATTCCGGTGCCACCTCCACAGGTTCGAAGCCTGCGATCTGCTCGCGCGGCAGCGCCAGCCGCTGGCGCTTTTCGATCAGGCGCCAGTGCGCCTGGGTTTGCGCACTCACGAAGCTGACGGCCAGGCCGCTGCGTCCTGCGCGGCCGGTGCGGCCGATGCGGTGCACATATTGGTCCGCCGAGCGCGGCAGATCATAGTTGACGACAACCGGAAGCTCCACGATGTCGAGACCGCGGGCCGCCAGATCGGTTGTCACCAGCACATCCCACTGGTCGTTCATGAATTCGGCCAATACCTTCTTGCGCGCGCCCTGGCTCAAGGCGCCGTGAAAGGGCGCGGCGAAGATACCGTTCTTGTATAGCTTCCAGGCAACGTGCTCGGTGGCGTATTGCGTGGCCACGAAGACCAGCGCCCGCTCCCAGCTCTCGGTCTTGATCAGGTGGCGCAGCAATTCGGTGCGGTGCCCCGCATCGACTTCGATCGCCCGCTGGAGGATTGCAGGCTCATCGGCCACCGTGGCAGTCACATCGATGCGCACCGGCTCGTGCAGCATCGTCGCAGCCAGGGCCTGCACACCCAATGGGAAAGTGGCCGAGAAGAACAGGTTCTGCCGCTTGGCTGGCAGCAGAGCCAGGACCCGGTCGAGCTCGTCGGCAAATCCCAGATCGAGCAAGCGGTCCGCCTCGTCCAGCACCAGGGTGACGACGGACGACAGCTTCAAGGCGTTGTGTTCCACCAGGTCGAGCAGGCGGCCGGGTGTCGCGACCACCACGTCGGCGCCTGCGCGCAGGCTCATCATTTGCGGGTTGAGCGACACCCCCCCGAAGACCACCGCCACCTTGGGCGGTTGCGCCAGGAACTGCGACAGGCCGCGGATCACTTCGCCGACCTGGGCGGCCAGTTCGCGTGTGGGCACCAGCACCAGCGCGCGGGTCTGCCGCAGAGCGCCGGCTCGTCCTGGCGGCATCTGTTGCAGCAGGGGCAGGGCGAACGCAGCCGTCTTGCCCGACCCGGTCTGCGCCGAACCCAGCACGTCGGCACCGCGCAGGATGGCCGGTATGGCGTCGCGCTGAATCGGCGTGGGCGTCGTGAAACCCAGCTCTGCGGTCGCACGGACGAGTTCGGGGCGAAGGCCGAGGTGGGAGAAAGACATGTGCGGCCCAGTTTAACGGGCACGCGGGCGCAGCGGCGCAGGAATAGAATGAAACGCTCGCACTGTGGACACACCGCTCATTCACCCACTCCTGAAACGTCGCTTCGCGTGGCTGCTTTGGCTCGCGCTGCTGCTTCCGCTTGCACAGTCGGCTGCGAGCTGGCACGTTTATTCGCATTCGAATCCCGTGCGCACCGGCGAGCCACCGGTGAAGGACTTTCTTCATGCTTCCCACTGCGACCTGTGCCTTGCAGCGGCGGCACTGATTGGCGGTGCCGCGCCAGCGACAACCGTCGCGATGCCGCAGGCGCTGGCAGGTCATGAGGTGCTGCGCAGCGGCCCGGTCGGTAGCTGGATCGCGGCTGCGTCACGGCCCTACCAGAGCCGCGCTCCTCCTTCGCCCTGAGCTGACCTTCGCCCAGCGGCACCCGGCTGGCCAGTGTGGCAGCCCGGTGTCATTCGCGGTCATTGCCCGGAGCGAATCCCATGGACAAAGTATTTTCGGCGGGCCTGGTGCTTGCCCTGGCGGCGCCACTCGCTGCCATGGCCGATGGACCCACGGATATCCAGGCCCTGCGCCAGGAAATCGAGGCAATGCGTGCCAGCTACGAAGCGCGGCTGCAGGCGCTAGAACAGCGCCTCAAGGCAGCTGAGGCGGCTTCGGTGTCTGCGGTGCCCGTGGAACGGGCCGCAGCAGCGCCAGTGACGGCCACGGCCGGCGCCAACTCGTTCAATCCAGCGATATCTCTGATCCTGTCCGGCCTGTACGCCCGCACTTCGCAAGACCCGGCGAAGTACGCGATCGGCGGTTTCCCCCTGCCGCCTGGCAGCCAGGCCGGTCCGGGCACACGTGGCTTCAGCCTGGCCGAATCAGAGCTGGGCTTTTCCGCCAGCGTGGACCCGTGGCTACGCGGGGTGGCAAATATCTCGGTGGGCGCGGACAACTCAGTCTCTGTCGAAGAGGCCTATGTCCAGACTACCTCTCTGGGTGGCGGCCTGACGCTCAAGGCGGGGCGGTTCTTCTCTGGCGTGGGCTACCTCAACCCTCAGCACAGCCACACCTGGGACTTCGTGGACAACCCACTGGCCTACCAGGAGATGCTGGGAACGCAATATGGCGACGACGGCGTGCAGCTGAGCTGGCTGGCGCCGACCGACCTCTACCTTGAACTGGGTGCCGAACTCGGTCGCGGGCGCAGCTTCCCAGGCAGCGACAACAACCGCAACGGTGCCGGCATGACGGCACTTGCAGCCCACACGGGTGGGGACGTCGGAGAGAGCCACAACTGGCGCGCTGGCCTGTCGACGCTCAACGCCAAGGCCGCCGATCAGGGCCTCGCCGCGGCCGACGCATCGGGCAGGTCAGTGACAAACGCCTTTACCGGCGCGACGCGGGTCTGGATTGTCGATGGCATCTGGAAGTGGGCACCCGAGGGAAACGGCACACGCACCAGCTTCAAGCTGCAAGGCGAGTATCTGCGCAGCACTCGGGATGGCAGCCTGGTCTATGACGTTGGCGGCGCGGGCACCCGGGGCAGCTACCGCGCCGCGCAGTCGGGGTGGTACCTGCAGGCTGTCTACCAGTTCATGCCACGCTGGCGATTGGGCCTGCGCACCGAGCGGCTGGATCCTGGGTCGCCCGATTACGGGATCAATGCCATCGCATTGGGCGCCGGCCGCTACCAGGCGCACAAGAACACACTGATGCTGGACTACAACCCCAGCGAGTTCTCGCGCGTGCGCCTGCAACTGGCGCGAGACTCGGCGCGCGAGGGTTACGCCGACAACCAGCTTTTCCTGCAATACCAGATGAGCCTGGGCGCCCACGGCGCCCACAGCTACTGACCTCACTCATCACGGAGCTACCACGATGAATCGCATCACCCTGTTGACGCTGCTGGCCGCGCCTTTCCTGCTGCTCGGCGGTCCGGCCCATGCCGCCTTGCGTGTATTTGCCTGTGAGCCCGAATGGGGTGCGCTTGCGCGCGAATTGGGCGGCGAGCTGGTCGACGTGTCGGTAGCCACCACGGCGCTGCAAGACCCGCACCAGATCCAGGCCAAACCCAGCCTGATCGCGCGTGCGCGCAATGCCGACCTGGTGGTCTGCACGGGCGCCGAACTCGAGATCGGCTGGCTTCCCATCCTTCTGCAACAGTCGGGTAACGCGAAGGTGCAACTGGGCCAGAGCGGCAATTTCGCTGCGGCGGACTTCGTGCGCAAGCTCGAGGTGCCGGTGCAGGCCGATCGCTCGCAAGGCGACGTTCACGCCGCGGGCAACCCGCATATCCAGACTGATCCGCGAAACATTGCGCAAGTGGCTGTGGCCCTGGGGACGCGGCTGCAACAAGTCGACCCGGCTCATGCGGGGCAGTACGCACAGCGGCAAGCCGACTTCACCCAGCGCTGGCAGCAGGCGATGACCCACTGGTCCACGCAGGCGGCGCCGCTCAAAGGCGTGCCCGTGGTCTCGCAGCACAAGGCCTTCGTGTATCTCTACGACTGGCTCGGGCTGAAGGAAGTCGCCGTGCTCGAACCCAAGCCCGGGGTCGAGCCCACGGCTTCGCATTTGCAGCAGGTCCTCGCCACATTGAAGGGCGCTGCGGCGCGCATGACCCTGTATGCCGCCTATCAAGATGCGCGGCCATCCGAGTGGCTGACAAGGAATGCTGGCATCCCCGCCGTCAAGATTCCCTTCACGGTTGGCGGCACCGACGGCGCCAAGGATCTGTTCAGCCTGTTTGACGACACCGTCGCCCGCCTGCTCGCGGCCGGCGGCGGCAAGCCATGAACTGGGGCGCGCTCGACTGGGGAATCCTCGGCCCGGCCCTGGCGGCAGGCTTGCTGGTGCTGGCCACCCATGTGCCGCTGGGCATGCAGGTGCTGGACCGCGGGATCGTTTTCATCGATCTTGCCATTGCCCAGACTGCCGGTCTCGGGGTGATCGCGGCGGATTCGCTTGGGATGCCAGAGGGCGGACTCGCGGTTCAAGCCGCAGCGGTGACTGCGGCGTTGCTGGGGGCACTGTTGCTGACATGGACCGAAAGGCGTGCCCCGCAGGACCAGGAGGCCCTGATTGGCGTGATGTTCATTCTCGCGGCCTGCGCGGGCATCCTGCTGCTGGCCGGCAACCCGCATGGCGGCGAACACCTGAAAGACCTGCTGGTCGGCCAGATCCTGTGGGTCAGCACGACGCAGCTGCTGTGGCTGGCCGGGATTTCGGTGGCCCTGATCGCCGCGCTGTGGCTGGGATGGGTGCAGCGGCTCGGGCGTTTCGGTTTCTATGGGGTGTTTGCCATTGCCGTCACGGCCTCGGTGCAACTGGTGGGCGTCTACCTCGTATTTTCAAGCCTCATCATTCCGGCGCTGGC
>JANYAN010000544.1 GCA_025361305.1 Burkholderiales bacterium | reverse complement strand
ACAGCGGGTCGCGATTCGCCCCCGTTACAGCCAGTGCGCGCAGTTTACCGGCCTTGATATGCGGCAGCGCTGATGGAATGTTGTCGAACATCATCATCACCTGGCCGCCCAGAAGATCTACCAGCGCCGGTGCGCTGCCTTTGTAGGGGATATGCAGGATATCGACCTTGGCCAGGTACTTGAACATCTCGCCTGACATGTGAATGCTGGTGCCGCTCCCGGACGATGCATAAGTCAGTTTGCCCGGTTCGGCCTTGGCCAGCGCGATCACGTCGGCAACCGAATTGGCCTTCACGGCAGGGTGCACGACCAGCACATTAGAAAGCGAAACCAGCACGACCACCGAATCGAGATCCTTGATCGGGTCGAAAGGCATCTTCGCGTAGAGCATCGGGTTGATTGCATTGATTCCGCTGGTGGTCATGAAGAGCGTGCGGCCATCCGGTGCCGCGCGCGCTGCCTCGGCACCGCCGATGTTGCCACCGGCGCCAGGGCGGTTGTCTACCACCACGGTCTGCCCGAGAATCTTCGTCAACTCGATCGCAATGGCACGCGAGGCGATGTCCACCGCGCCGCCCGGAGGGAACGGGCAAATCAGCCGGATCGGCCGGGCCGTATTCGTCTGCGCGCCCACGAGCGACGCCGTCGCAAGCACCGCGACAACGAGGGCACGAAGGATGGAACGGATCATCGATGGCTCCTGGGCATGCGTGGATTCGGAACGAATCGCGTTGCAGTGTAGTGGGACGGCCCGTCACGTGCAAACGCGGGATTGCTGCGCCGTTGGGACGAAGGAGATCAGGCTGCGAGACGAAATTGCCTTGTATCCCAGCCATAAGGGTAGGTATCAGCTTACACCGCTTTACTGCACCTTTACCGGTTGGTCCTGACGGGTGGTCAACTGCAGGCTCCAGTTCACGTTGTTAGAGACACGTGACCCATATTCAACAAGGAAATTCTCGTGAGCCTCTTTAGAAATGTTGCGAAGGCAACTCTGGTTTTGATCGTCGGGGTCGCATTGAGCGGCTGTATCGTCCGGCCATTGGGTTGGGGCTGGGGTGAAGGCGGCGGCCACGGTGGGCGCCATTACTCTGATTCGGACCGCGGCGGCTCGCAGGGCTACGACAATTCACGGGGCGACCAGCGACGCCGCAGCTGGTAGGCCGTCACGCCGCATCTTGGCGCAGCAGCAGTGACATGAAGACACTGTTGGGGTCTTGCGCATAGTCGCCGAATGGACCGCAGTGCTCAAAGCCGAAGCTTTCGTATAACTTCTGCGCCGGTTCGAAAGCGTCCTGGGAACCGGTCTCGAGGCTCAACCGCTCATAAGCGCGCGACCTCGCCACTGCGATGATGTGCGCCAGGATGGCTTGACCTGCGCCACGGCGACGAAGCGCCGAAGGCGTTCGCATGGACTTGACCTCGCCGTGCCTGGAGTCAAGTTCCTTCAGGGCACCGCATCCAAGCAGCAGGGATCCGTCCCAGGCAGACCAAAACGTGATCTCTGGCTTGCGCAGCTTTTCAAGATCAAGCGCGTGGACACTCTCAGGCGGTGAAAGCGCATGCATGTTCTGCAAATGCTCATTGAGCAGATCATGGATTTCCGGTCGGGAAAGGTCGTCGATTTCGATCTTCACATCGCCATCACTTCTTCGAATAGCTCGCCGCTTTGCTGCTGCAGCGCCCACATTTGCGCGTATCGCCCGCCCGCCGCCAGCAGTTCGGTGTGGGTGCCGCGCTCGACAATCCGCCCGCCATCCATCACCAGGATCTCGTGCGCATCCACGACCGTAGACAGACGGTGCGCGATCACCAGCGTCGTCTTGTTCTGCGCCGCTGTCTTCAGCTCTGCCTGGATGGCTCGCTCGTTGGCCGAATCCAGCGCCGATGTCGCTTCGTCGAAGATCATGATCGGTGGGTTCTTCAGCAGCGTGCGGGCGATCGCCACGCGCTGTTTTTCGCCGCCAGAGAGCTTCAGGCCTCGCTCGCCCACCATGGTTTCGTAGCCCCGGGGCGTGGATACGATGAAACCATGGATGCGCGCAGCGCGGGCTGCCTCTTCCACCTGTGCGCGCGAGGCGCCAGGCTGGCCATAAGCGATGTTGTATTCCACCGTATCGTTGAACAACACCGTGTCCTGCGGCACGATGCCGATCGCCTGGCGCACGCTGGCCTGCGTCACTTCACGGATGTCCTGGCCGGCGATGGTGATCCGGCCCCCGGCACCCGGCGTCCCGCCAGGAATGCCAACGTCGTAGAAGCGATACATCAGCCGCGCCAGTGTCGATTTGCCAGAGCCCGAGGGCCCGACCACGGCCACGGTTTTGCCGGCCGGAATCTCGA
>JANYAN010000522.1 GCA_025361305.1 Burkholderiales bacterium | reverse complement strand
GTGATGCCCTATGCGCCAGGGGGCCCGGGCGACGCCATCACGCGTGTGTTCGCGGCGGCCATGCAAAAGACGCTGGGCCAGCAAATTCTTGTGGACAACACGGCGGGCGCCTCGGGCAGCATCGGCACAGCCAAGGTGGCGCGGTCCAAGCCCGATGGCTACACCCTGCTACTGATCCACGTCAGCCACGCCACCAACCCGGCGATGTACAAGAACCTGCCGTACGACCCGGTGGACGATTTCGACCCGATCGGCTCGGCCACCAGCGGGCCGATGGTGATCGTGGCCCGGAACGACTTTCCGCCACGAGACCTGAACGAATTCGTGGCCTATATGAAGGCCAACCAGAGCAAGATCAGCCTGGCCCATGCGGGCGTGGGCTCGGCCTCGCACCTGTGCGGCTTGATGATGATGAGCACGCTGGATGTGAAGCTCAACGAGATCCCCTACCGGGGCACGGGCCCGGCGCTGGTGGACGTGATCGGCGGCCAGGTCGATGTGCTGTGCGACCAGACTTCGGGCACGGTGCCGACGGTGAAGGCGGGCAAGATCAAGGCCTACGCGGCCGCCGGCAAGACGCGCCTTGCGCAGCTGCCCGATGTGCCGGCCATTTCCGAGGCGGGGGTGCGTGGCTTCGATATCAACATTTCCTTCGGCCTCTATGCGCCCAGGGGCACGCCCAGGCTGGTGATGGACCAGCTGACCGATGCATTGCTGAAAGCCGTGACCGACCCTGAAGTGCGCAGCCGCCTCGAGGGAATGGGCGTCTCGGCCGTCAGCCCCGAGCTGGCCACACCGGCTGCGCTGCGCGCGCACCTGAAGGAAGAAATCGACACACTGGGCGGGCTGCTGATCAAGTCGGGGGTGAAGGCGCAATGATGTTCAACTTCGGCCCCCTCCACGCCAGCATGGAGCGGCAAGTCGAAGCTATCCTCCTGCCGGGCGTCGCCACAGCTGTCATCGTCGGCGGCGAGGTCGTCGACACCTTCTGCACCGGCCGGGCCGACAAGGAGGCGGGCATTGCGCTGCGCGCCGATCACATCCATCGCCTGTATTCCAGCACCAAGCTGATCACGGCCTGTGCCGCGCTATTGCTGTGGGAAGAAGGGCGCTTCGGCCTGGATGATCCGGTCGAGAGCTTCATCCCGCAGCTCGGCCTGCGCAACGTGCTGCGTCCGGGGGCCACGCGCATCGACGACGTCGAGCCGGCGCGGCAATCCATCACCATCCGCCAGCTCATGGCGCATACGTCGGGGCTGTCCTATGGTTTGTTCGACCCGGGCAATTTCCTGTTCGATGCCTACGTCCGGGCCAAGGTGAGGGGCCCTGAAACCTCGCTCGCAGAAAAGATGGATCTGCTGGCGCCGTTGCCGCTCAGGTTCGAGCCAGGCACTCATTGGGAATACTCGATCGCCAGCGACGTCGTGGCGCGGCTGGTGGAGGTGGCCAGCGGCCAGGCGTTCGGCGATTTCCTGGAGCAGCGCATCTTCAGGCCGCTGGGAATGGTCGATACCGGCTTCGTGGTACCGCCTGCCGAGCAGCATCGGCTGTGCGCTTATTACAGCGGGCGCAGTGTCACAAAGCCCACATTGCCCGGGCTGGTGCGGCGCGACGATCTGCCCTATCCGGGCGCGTACATCGAAGCTGTGCCCAACCAATCGGGCGGTGGCGGGCTGGTTTCCACGCTGGGTGATTCGGTCCGGCTGATCAAGGCCCTGCTGCCCGGCAACGAGACCTTGCTCAAACCAGCGACGGTGGCGCTGATGGCGCAAAACCAGGTCGGCGCTGGCTTTCGCATCAAGATTCCTGCGGTCGATCTCCAGGATGGCCTGGGCTTCGGCCTCGGTTCGGCACTGGTCATGGAACCCGGCCCGTGCGACCCGGCTGACTCCACCGGTGAATACTTCTGGTCCGGGCTGGGTGGTACGCACTGGTGGGTGAATCCGCGCGCCAACATCGCCGGTGTGCTGATGGCGCAGCGCAACTTCGGGTGCATGAACCCGTATGCGTATGAATTCAGGATGGAAGCGTATCGGGCGGTGGGGATGCGGTAAATTCACGGCATGCTCCCGATTCTCACCCGCGCCGGTGCGCAGGGCGGTGACATTCTGCGCCGGCTATGGGTGTGGACGCGCCTCCATCCCGCGCTTGCATCCTTCGCATTGCCGGCAGGGGTGCTGCTCTATGTACTGGCCCTGCTGCCGTTCACACCCAGCACCGCGGACCTGCGCAAGGCCAAGACTGAAGTTCCCTCCGCGGTGATGTCGGCCGATGGCGTGGTGCTGGCCGAGTTTCCGCGCATCAATCGGGCGTGGGTGCCGCTTTCGCGCATCTCGCCCAGTGTGGTGCAGGCCCTGATCGCCACGGAGGATCACCGCTTCTACAGCCATCACGGCATTGACTTCCAGCGCACAGGCGCGGCGATGTTCAACACGCTGCGAGGCCGACTGCAGGGCGGCTCGACCATCACGCAGCAGCTGGCCCGCAACCTGTACCCCGAGGAGATCGGGCACTCGCTCAGCGTCAACCGCAAAGTCAAGGAGGCGCTCACGGCGCTGAAGATCGAGGCCGTCTATTCCAAGGACGAGATCCTCGAGACCTACCTCAACACCGTGCCTTTCCTGTACAACGCCTTCGGCATCGAGATGGCGGCGCGCACCTATTTCGACAAATCGGCCCACCAGCTGAGCGTGCTGGAATCGGCCACGCTGATCGGCATGCTCAAGGGCACCAGCTACTACAACCCGGTGCTCAACCCCGAGCGGGCGCGCGACAGGCGCAATCTGGTGCTGGCGCAGATGGTCAAGCACGGTAAGCTGGATACGGCGCGTGCCGATGTGATGGCCCAACAGCCGTTGCGGCTGAACTTCGAGCGGCAAGACCTGGCGTTGGGGCCGGCGCCGCATGTGGCGCAGTGGGTGCGCAAGTGGCTGATCGCGTGGGCCGACCCACGTGGCTACAACATCTATTCCGATGGCCTGGTGGTGCGCACCACGCTGCACACCCGTCTGCAGAAGGCGGCCAACGCGGCGCTGGCGCGCCAGCTGGATGCCCTGCAGCCGCTGGCCGACCGGATGCGCCAGCGCGGCGAAGAGCCCGTGCCGCTGCAGGCCGGCTTCTTGGCGCTGGACCCGCGCGACGGCCATGTCCTGGCCTGGGTGGGCAGCCGCGATTTCGCCAAGGAACCGTTCGACCATGTCAGTCAGGCGCGGCGCCAGCCTGGCTCCACCTTCAAGCCCTTTGTCTACGGAGCGGCCTTCGAGATGGGCATGAGCCCGCAGGACGAACTGGTCGACCAGGCGCTGGCCATCGAGCTGCCCGGCAGTGGAGTCTGGAGCCCGAGCGATGGAACGCCACCTACTGACCAGCCGATGACGCTGCGCGATGGGCTGGTCTTTTCGAAGAACACGATCACCGCTCAGCTAATGATGCAGGTGGGCCCGCAGCGCGTGGCCCAGCTTGCCCGCGCCATGGGGGTGCGCCAGAGCAAGCTGGACGAGGTGCCTTCGCTTGCCCTGGGCACCAGCCCCGTCACGCTACGTGAGATGGTGGCTTCTTACGGGTCGATTGCCAATGGCGGCCGCTACATCGAGCCGGTGCTGGTGATGCAGGTGGAAGATCGGCAGGGGCATGTGCTGCAAGCCTTCGAATCAGCCGTGCCCGAGCAAGCCATGTCGAATCCCCAAGCCTTGCAGCTGGTCAACGTGATGCGTGGCGTGGCCGACGAGGGCACTGGCGCGGCCGTGCGCACGCGCTACGGCATCCAGGCCGACGTAGCCGGCAAGACGGGCACCACGCAGGGCAACACCGATGGCTGGTTCATCCTGATGCATCCGAACCTCGTGGCCGGTGCCTGGGTCGGCTTCAACGACAACCGCGTCACCATGGGTGACGGCTGGGGCCAGGGGGCGCGCAGCGCACTGCCGATCGTCGGGGAAGTGTTCCAGCAATCCCTCAAATCGCGGGTGATCGATCCCAACGTCCGGTTTGCCGCGCCCGCCGCGGACCCAGCCGGGCTCGACCCGCTGGCCCGGATGAACGACTGGTTTCACGGGCTGTTCGAACCCCCGAGCGAGCCCCAGCAAGCCACGCCGGCGACGGAGACGCTCCTGCCCGACGGGGCGCAGCAGCGACCGGGCACGGCTTCCTGGGGTCCCGAGGCGCCGCCGATCGCGATCGCGCCGAGAACGGACCCGCTGCGGCCGGATCCCCAGCGTGAAGCGCCCCTGGACCGCGGCCCGAACACGCCATCGACGTTCGAGATTCTGGCGCCGGACGCGAGCAGCGGGTCCCGGACGCTGGAGCACCCGGAACGGTATGAGCGAACCGAGCGCAGCGACCGCGAGGGGCCGTTCGTCGTTGGCGCGCCGTCGCAGCAAGGGGAAGCCGGTCAGCCGCAGCCGGCCCGGGGTAGCCCTTCGGTGCGCTTCGACGTCACCCCGGAAAACACCGCGCAGCCCAGCCAGTAAAGCCGCACCGGCTGAGGGAGGCTGACGCGTGCGCAATAGCACCAGGCCGCGGATCGCGACCGGAACCGCTCGAGTCAGTCTCGAGCAAGGTGGCATGGGTCCTGCTTGTCTTATGCGTCTCCTGGTCGGGCACTTTTGCAAGTTTCTTCAACCCGGCTGATTCATATCCCCCGGATCGCACGCGATTCCGGGGGATTTTTTCTGGAGCTTCCAGCCGTTCCCGGATGCCCGTCGAGGGCGCGCATCGTCACAGGGTTGACAATTTACGGCTCTTCGTCATCACCAGAGCGCCGAATCGCGCATCTCGAGGATTCGCTTGCGGGCGCGCCGGCGATGCGATGCGGTCAGGGCCCAGCCGACCAGTCCGAACACCAGACCGACTGCCGCAAGTTCGTAACTAGCCAGATTGCGGCCCAGGAGGGAGGGGGCGACGAGGCCTGCGCCGGCGGCCGCTGCAATTGCGGGAATGACTGTAACGACGACTGTGAACACTGCTGATGGACTTCCGGGCACTGTGGCGATGATAGCCAGTCGCCTGCTGCCGGGCGACCGGGGGCCGCCTTCGAAGTGTGCGGCGGGTAGGCGTCAGCGCGGCCGGATCCACATCGTCGACCGCGCAGGTCTTGAAGCAGCCTGCTGCGCCTGCTATGGCGATGAACCGGGAACACTCCCGCCCTGGCGCTCCGCCGTGGCGGTCGCATTGCCGACGTCATAGGAGCCGAA